>JANWHL010000219.1 GCA_025450405.1 Ktedonobacterales bacterium | reverse complement strand
TCCTCGACCAACGGCGGCGAATCGGACCTGCTCCCACAGGAGCCGGGCGGCTATAACAACTACCAGGCGCTCTTCGGCAACAAGTATGTGGCGCCACAGATCAGCCCGAACGGCCCGATGACCGACCTGAACGGGAACGTCATCCAGAGCGGCACCGGGAACGTGGGCTTCCCCGGCTTCGACGGCATGTCGGCCGCGGTCTCGCTCAGCTACGTCGCCGCCATGCAGGAGCACGGCGTCCCCGTGACCTACGCCTACATCTCCGACGCGCACGACGCCCACCCCAGTGGCCCTGCCTTCGGTCCGGGCCAGGCCGGCTACGTCGCCGCGCTGAAGTCCTACGATGACGCGTTCGGGACGTTCTTCCAGCGCATGGCGAACGATGGCATCAATTCCAACAATTCGCTCTTCGTCTTCACCGCGGACGAGGGCGACCACTTCGTCGGCGGCGCGCCCAGCCCGGCTGGTTGCGACGGCGTCACCACACCCTGCACCTACAGCCAGATCGGCGAGCTGAATGGCAACCTGGCCGGCCTCCTGGCGACCCAGCAGGGCATCACCACGCCGTTCAAGGTCCACTCCGACTCGGCCGTCAACGTCTACATCACCGGCAACCCCGCCGCGAACGACGAGATCGTCACGCGCCCGTTCGAACGCGCGCTCGGCAAGCTGACAAACACCAATCTCCTGACAGGGAACTCCGAGAACATCACCAATTACCTGGCCGGCGCCACGGAGATGAAGCTGCTCCACATGGTGACGGCCGACCCCGCGCGCACGCCCACCGTGACCATGTTCGCCAAGCCGGATTACTTCCTCTTCGCCGGGGCGCCGAATTGCAACTCGCCCTGCGTGACTGAGCAGGCTGGCTTCGCGTGGAACCATGGCGATGTCTCGCCGGACATCAACGTGACGTGGCTCGGCATGGTGGGGCCTGGGGTGCGCAATCTCGGCGTGGATGGCGACGTGTGGTCCGACCACACCGACATCCGCCCGACGATGATGTCGCTGCTAGGCCTGAAGGACGACTATTCGCACCAGGGGCGCACACTCTTTGAGGTGCTCTATTCCTGGGCCATCCCGCAATCGCTTCGCGCCCACGACGCTACCCTGCAGCGCCTGGCGGAGGTGTACAAGCAGATCAATGCCTGCGTCGGCGCCTTTGGCCTGGGCACCCTCAAGGTGGCCACCACCGCGCTGGAGAGCGGTAGCGCCACGGACGACGGCACCTATACGTCGCTCGATGCGCAGCTCGCCCAGCTCGGCGCGCAGCGCGACGCGCTGGCGGGCCAGATGGAGACCATGCTGGAGAACGCGGAGTTCTCTGGCCAGCCCATCGACGAGCAGGCCGCGAAGAGCCTGATTGACCAGGGCAACGCCCTGCTCAGCCAGGTGAGCGCGCTGGCCTCCGGATCCTAGGATCTGACAACCTAGCGGTCCGCCCGTGACGGGTGGACGCATGCGTGGCGCCCGGTGGGGAGGGTCCCCGCCGGGCGCCGTTTCGTGCTCGAACTTGCCGCCGGGACGGCTGGGGCACGATAATGGCCCGTGCGTACCAAAACTCACAGTCAGTTTGGAGACAGCCGCCATGGGCATTCACAAGGCCGTCATCCCCGCCGCCGGCCTGGGGACGCGCCTGCTCCCAGCCACCAAGGCCATCCCCAAAGAGATGGTTCCCCTCGCCGACAAGCCGGCCATCCAATACATCGTCGAAGAGGCGGTCGAGTCGGGCGTCTCGCACTTGATCGTCATCACCTCGCGGACCAAGCGCGCCATCGAGGACCACTTCGACGAGACGCCCGAACTCGAGCGGATGCTCCAGCGCAAGGGCGACACGGCGCGGCTGGAGGAGTTGCGTCGGATCGAGCGCATGGCCCAGATCACCGTCACGCGCCAGCCAGAGCCCAAGGGCCTCGGCCACGCCATCCTCATGGCCAGGGACCTCGTCGGCGCGGAGCCCTTTGGCGTGCTGCTGCCGGACGACCTGGTGCGCAACGATGGCGGGCGCCCGTGCCTGGAGCAGCTGGCCCGGGTCCAGGAGCGCCACGGTGGCATCGTGCTGGGGGTGATGCGCGTCCCACGCGACCAGGTCTCGCGCTATGGTGTGGTCGCCGTCGAGCCGGTGGACCCCAGCGGCGGGCTTGGTCCCAGGATCCACCACGTCCGCGATGTGGTCGAGAAGCCGCCGGCGGCGGAGGCGCCCTCCGACCTGATCATCATCGGGCGCTATGTGCTGACCCCGAGCATCTTCGGCGCGCTGGAGCGCACCGTACCCGGCGCCGGCGGCGAGATCCAGCTTACCGACGCCATCCGCGCCCTGCGCGACCGCGAGCCAATCTACGCCTATGAGTTCGAGGGCGAACGCTTCGACATCGGCGACCCCGTGGGCTTCCTGACCACCTCGCTGGCCTACGCGCTGCGCCGGCCCGATCTGGCGCCCGGCGTCACAGCGTATCTCCGCACCCTGCGCCTCTCCGCATCCTGACACGGCGTCCAGCGCCTCGGTCCTCCCGTCGCGCGGGCGTCAGCAGAGCGTGCGGCTATTTTGAGCGGGCAAGGGGTGACGATCCCAACGCGGGCCATGACTCACCGCGTCTTTTGCGAGAAGGAGCAACTAGGATGGCGAGCGAGGAATCCACCAGCGCGGCGGGGCCGCCAGAGCGGCCGCCACTGGCCGGCCGCGTGGCGCTGGTCACGGGCAGCAGCCGAGGCATCGGGCGAGCGACGGCGCTGCGCCTGGCGGCGCTGGGCGCGGACGTAGCCATCAATTACCGCGCGGACGCCGCCGGGGCCGAGGAGGTGCGCGCCGCCGTGACCGCGCTGGGTCGGCGCACGGGCGCCTTCGCCGCGGATGTGAGCCGCGAGGCGGACGTAGTCCAGCTCTACGCCGCCGTCGAGCGCGACCTCGGCCCCGTCGCGATTCTGGTCAACAACGCCGGGACGACGCACGACCGCCTGCTGATCCAGATGACGCTGGAGCAGTTCGAAAGCGTGATGACCACCAATCTCACCTCCGCCTTCCTCTGCACCCGCGCCGCCCTGCGCACGATGCTGCGCGCGCGCTGGGGCCGCATCGTCAATGTCGCCTCCGTCTCGGGGCTGGTCGGCCAGGCGGGCCAGGCGAACTATGCCGCCTCGAAGGCGGCGCTGGTGGCGCTCACGAAGTCCACCGCGCGCGAGGTGGCGAGCCGCGGCATCACGGTGAACGCCGTGGCCCCCGGTTTCGTCCCCACCGAGCTCACCTCCACCGTCAACCAGCAACTGCGGGACTATATGCTGAGCGTCACGCCGCTCAACCGCTTTGGCACCGCCGATGAAATTGCCGCGACCATCGCCTTCTTCTGCGGGCCGGAAGCCGGCTACATCACCGGCCAGACGCTGGCGGTGGATGGCGGCATCACCATGCGCGGGGGATGAGCGGGTGACCGCGCGGTTGCGAGCGTGCACCGCCGCGTGTACAATCCCACCGGGTGCCGCCGGCGCGTGGACGATATGCGGTTGCCGCGGCGCGCCGCGGAGCGCCGGAGGACGACATGAGATGACTGACGGGATGTTTACGGCAATGGCGCCGAACGGGGCCGAGCGCGCAAAGGGGGACGGGGACGCCCGCGGCTGTGGGCGCGCCCGCGACTCGATGAGAGGGCAGACCGATGACTGGGCAATCCGATGACTGAGCAAACCGCTGAGCGCAAGATCCGGGTGCTGGTGGCCAAGCCTGGCCTCGACGGCCACGACCGCGGGGCCAAGGTGATCGCGCGCGCGCTGCGCGACGCCGGCATGGAGGTCATCTACACCGGCATCCGCCAGACGCCGACGATGATCGTCGAGGCCGCCATTCAGGAGGATGTGGACGCCATCCTCATGAGCATCCTCTCCGGCGCGCACATGGCGCTCTTCCCCAAGGTGATGGACTCGCTGCGCCAGAACGGCGTGGACGACGTGCTGGTTTTGGCCGGCGGCATCCTCCCGGACGAGGACATCCCCGCCATCGAGGCGCTGGGTATCCGCGGCAACTTCGGTCCGGGAACGCCCATGCAATCCATCATCGACTTCGTCCGGGCCAACGTTCACACCGAGCGACTCACTCGCGCGCTCTCGCCGCTGGGCGGGCTGTCGGGCGAGTCCTCAGGTGCAACCCCGGGCGAGTCCGCGGGCACGTCGGCTGGCGCGGGCGCCTCCGGGCAGACAGCGGGCTGAGATGGAGATCGTCGATCGTGTCCTCGCGGGCGACCGCCGGGCGCTGGCGCGCGTGGTCACGCTGATCGAGAACGGCGCGCCGGAGGCACGCGCGATTCTCGCCGCGCTCCATCTGCGCGGCGGCCACGCCCACATCGTCGGGTTCACCGGCTCGCCCGGCGCGGGCAAGAGCACGCTGGTGACCCAGCTCGTGCGCGAGCTGCGACGGCGCGAACAACGCGTCGGCGTGGTGGCCGTGGACCCCAGCAGCCCGTTCACCGGCGGCGCGATCCTGGGCGACCGCATTCGTATGCAGGAGCTGGCCGGCGACCCCAACGTCTTCATCCGCAGTATGGCCAGCCGCGGCAGCCTGGGCGGGCTGGCCGCCTCCACGCGCGATGTCGTCCGCGCGCTCGATGCCGCCAGCTATGACACCATCGTGATCGAGACGGTGGGCGCTGGCCAGGCCGAGGTCGAGATCGTGCGCGCGGCGCAGTCAGTGGTGGTGGTCACGGTGCCGGGCATGGGCGACGACATCCAGGCCATCAAGGCGGGCATCCTGGAGATCGCCGACATCTTCGTCGTCAACAAAGCGGACCGCCCCGGCGCCGACCAGACAGCCGCCGAGCTGCGCATGCTGATGAGTCTCGATACC
This sequence comes from Ktedonobacterales bacterium, assembly GCA_025450405.1. Taxonomy (GTDB): domain Bacteria; phylum Chloroflexota; class Ktedonobacteria; order Ktedonobacterales; family JADMIN01; genus JANWHL01. The sequence goes on along the minus strand of JANWHL010000219.1, from coordinate 9,790 downwards.
CACCGCGCTGAGCGCCAGTGGAAGCCACCAATCATCAAGACCATCGCCGCCAATGGCGAAGGGGTGCCCGCGCTTGCCGACGCCCTGGCCAACCACCAGCGTTTCCTGGCGGAGTCCGGCCAGCTCGCCAGCCGCCGGGGGCAGCAAGCCCGGAGTGAGATACTGGCCCTGCTGAACCAGGCGCTGCTGGATCGCCTGCGGGCGGCCGTGGCCCCCGCCGAGTGGGATCAACTCGTCGAGGAGGTCATCGCGCGCCGGACCGATCCCTATAGCGCGGCGGCGATCCTGGCGCGGCGCGTCGGCCTCAACGTGGAGGGGTGACGCCTTCCGCGTCCGCCGCGAGCGGCAGCGTGAACCAGAAAGTAGACCCCGCACCTGGCTTGCTCGTCACGCCCACCTCGCCGCCGTGCCGCTCGACGATCGTCTTGCAGATGTGCAGCCCCAACCCGAGACCCACCCCCGAGCCACTTTGCAGCGTCACGCCCGGCACGCGGTAGAAGCGCTCGAACAGCCGGGCGCGCCCCGCCGCCGTCAGCCCAGGGCCGTGGTCGCGGACAGTGACGTGCGCGACCCCGCCGCGCACCCGCACGCGCACCTCCACCGGCGCGTCCGCCGTCGAGTACTTGAGCGCGTTGGTGAGGTAGTTCGTCACCACCTGGCCGATGCGGTCGGCGTCGGCATCGATCCGCAGGGGCGCGCGGCGCGGCAAGTCCAGGCTGAGGGCTCGCCCAGGCCAGGCCGCTCGCTGCTCCTCCACTGCCTCGCGGACAATGGCGAGCAGGTCGCAGGGCGCTGGCCGGAGCTCGAGTTTGCCGGCCTGGATGCGCGAGACGTCCACCAGGTCGCCGACCAGGCGCTCCAGGCGCTCACCGCTGCGCTCGGCGGCGACCAGGGCGCGGCGCGCCGCCACGAGCAGGCGCGGGAGCTCGGCGTCGGCCACACCCGCGCTCCCGTCGGGTGCCGCGGTTACCCCGTTGGCGGTGGTCCGGTCAAGCTCCGTCGCGACCAGGCGGCGTTCAAGGATCTGGAGGTTGGCCTTGAGGGCGGTGAGTGGGGTGCGCAGCTCGTGGCTGGCGATGCCCAGGAACTCGTCCATGCGTGCGTTCGCCATCTGGAGCGTCAGCTCGCGCAACTGGCCTTCGGCGCGCTCGCGCCGCAGCCGCTCGCGCTCGACGACCAGCGCCACCAGGCGGACCGCCGCTTGCGCCAGCTCGCGCTCCGGCGGCGTGAACACGGCGCGGTCGCGCACCTCCACCCCTATGACACACAGTTGGCCCTGGGGGAGGCGCTGCGCCGCGGCGAGCACCCGCTGAATGCCCCAGTGGTCCTGGCCGGGCACCGGCAGCTGGCCGCTTAGATCCATCTCGATGACGTCCTCGGCCCGGAGCCGCTCCATGAGGGGCGCGGGGAGGTAGGCGCTCACCGGCGGATGTTGCCTCAAGTCCGCCCACCAGCGGGCCTCAATTTCCGGCGTCAGGCCGACGACCGCCAAAGGTTGGACGGCATCCGCGGCGATGTCCACCAACAAAGCGGCGGTGTACTGGCCAGCGAAGGCGCGCTGGATCAGGGCCAGCACGCGCCGCACCGCCTCTGTGAGCACTGACTCCGCCGCTTCCGGCTCCGCCCACTCGGTCTCTAGTTGGCCGGCATCGTCCGCCGGTGCGGCGACGAGCACCCCCGCCATGCCCAGCAGCGCCGCGAGCGAATCGTGCATGCGCTGTTCCAAGTGGCGCCGCTCGGTCACGTCGCGGTAGACCGTGACGGCGCCCACGACGCGCCCGGCGGCGTCGCGCAGCGGCGCCGCGCTGGCGCTTACGTACTTGTCGCGCCCGCTCGGCACCGTGAAAGTCAGATCGACCGCATGCGCGCCCGTCAAGGTCTCGCCGCGCACCGCCCGCATGAACGGCAGCCGCTCGGCCGGGATCGGTTCGCCATCCGCGTCGCGCACACGCAACCGCGACGGGCGCGTGCGTACGGGCTGCCCAACGTAGTCAGGCATCCGGTCGAACTCGAAGAGGTCGGCCACCGCCGCGTTCCATTGGACCAGACTACCGGCGTCATCATAGATGACCACGCCATCGGCCATTGCCTCGAAGACGGGGCTCATTTCGCGGGCGCGGTGGAGCACTTCGCGCCGCATCCTCGTCAGCTCCAGCCGCGCCGCCACCCGGCTGAGCACTTCGCGCGCCGAGAAGGGCTTGACCAAATAGTCGTCAGCCCCAGCCGACAGTCCCTCGACGGTCGCCTCCTCGCCGGCGCGCGCCGAGATCAGGATGACCGGGATCGCCGCCGTGCGCGCGTCGGCGCGTAGGGCGCGGAGCAAGCCGTAGCCATCGAGGCTGGGCATCATCACGTCGCTCAGGACGATGTCCGGGGGACGGTCGAGGGCCGCGGCCAGCGCCCGCGCGCCGTCGGCCACGACCTCCACCGCGTAGCGCTCCCCAAGGAGCCGGCGCAGATAGGCGCGCATGTCGGCGTTGTCGTCGGCCACCAGGATGCGTGCTGACCGGGCGGCCGCCGGCGCGCTGGCCTCGGCGCGCAGCCAATCCAGCGCCGGGTCAGGCTCCTGGCCACCAACGCCCTGGCCGTCGGGATCTGGCAGCCAACCGCGGGCTTCGGCCAGGAATGGCGCGGTGCCCAGCGCCGTGGCCGCCAACGCGGGCTCAGCGGCGACGCGATCGGTCGGCAAATGCGCCGCCCCCAGCGGCAGCCGGACCGTGAACGTGGTCCCTCTCCCCTCGGCGCTCTCCGCGTGGATCGTCCCGCCGTGCATGTGGACCAGCTCGCGCACGAGCGCCAGCCCGATCCCCGAGCCCTCATAGCTGCGCGACCGCGCCCCCTCGACCCGATGAAACCGGTCGAAGAGCCGTGGCACCTCGGCGGAAGAGATGCCCGTGCCGGTGTCGGAGACGGTCAGGACGACCTCACCCCCGGCTCCTCTCCCGCGAGGAGAGGGGAGATGGCGGAGCGTGACGGTGATCGAGCCCTCAAAGGTGAACTTGAACGCGTTGGAGACAAGGTTGAGCACGATCTTTTCCCACATGTCGCGGTCCACGTAGGCTGGCGGGGCATCATCCGGGAGTGGCGGACAGTCCACCACCAGGCGCAGTCCGGCGCGCTCGGCGACCGAGCGGAAAACACTGGCCAGGTCGGATGTCAGAGCCGCCAGATCGGTCGGCGCATAGATGGCGCGTGTCCGGCCGGCCTCGATGCGCGAGAAATCGAGCAGGGTGTTGACCAGCTTGAGGAGACGCAGAGCGTTGCGGTAGACGGAATCGAGCTCGGCGCGCACGGCGGGGGAAAGATCATGGGGGCGCGCCAGCAGGTCGTCCAGAGGGCTGAGTATCAGGGTGAGCGGCGTGCGGAATTCGTGCGAGACGTTGTTGAAGAAGACGGTCTTGGCGCGGTCGATCTCCGCCAGGGCCTCGGCGCGCCGCCGCTCCTCTTCGTAGGCCCGGGCGTTGGCGATGGCGGTCCCGATCTGACTGCTCGCCAGTTCGAGAAACCCGGCGTAGGTGTCGTCGAACCGTAGCCGTGGGCTGACGCCAATGACGAGCAGCCCAGCGGGCTGATGGGCGATGTTCGATCGGACCGGCACAACGACCGCGCTATGCGGCGCGTCAGCCCATGGTCCGCGAGGCACGGCACTGAAGAGCGCGGACAGATCCTCGACCACTACGCTCGCATTCGTCCGGACCGCCGTGGCGAGCGGCCATGCCTGCTCACCAGCGGCGTGTATGGCGGGAGCTCCGCCAAGCGCGACTACATGGGGACTGATGTGCGCCCCCGCCTCGACACCAGCCGACGCCGCCAATCGCGCCTGTTTGCCGTCGCGGTCGAGCAGATAGATCAGCGCGAAGGGCACGTCTTTCGGGTGAAGCGCCATCGTCTCGGCCGCGATCTGGCAGGCCTCTTCGGCGGTCTTGGCCTCGGCGGAGCGGGCGCCGAGGTCGCGCAACACCACCATGCGTCGTTCGCCGATCACTTGCTCCGTGGTCTCATGCACGGTGGCCAGCACACCGCCGATGCCGTGCGGCGCGGTGTCGTCGGGCACGGGGCTGTACGCCACGGTGAAGTGTGTCTCTTCGACGAAGCCATGTCGAAGGACTTCGAGGAAGAGGTCTTCGCTCCAGGTGGCCGCCCCGCCGGTGAAAGGGGCCTCGATCAGCGGGCCGATCACGTCCCAGATCTCGGGAAAACATTCGCTGGCCGGCTGTCCCAGCGATCGCGGGTGCTTGGTTCCGAGCACGGGGCGGTACGGATCATTGTAGAGCTGATGGAAGCCCGGTCCCCACCAGAGCAGCAGCGGAAAGCGATTGGAAAGCAGAAGACGCACCATCATGCGCAGCGCTGGTGACCACATGTCGACCGAGCCCAGCGGCGTCCGCGACCAGTCGGTGGCGCGCATCAGCGCCGCCATCTCGCCCCCGCCCGCGAAGAGCCGATCGCCGCCGACCGTAGCGGCCGATGCGGGAACCTGGGTAGCGCTCTGGTCCATCCTCCGCTCCTCAGCGCAAGTCTCGGCACGCTTTCTGTCCATCCCGCCCCGCCGAGCATTCGCCGCGTCCTTCAGCGCGCGACTCCTTGCCGCTCCAGCATGTTACCATGCTCGCCCCTGGCTGGAAAGCCTGCCCAGGCGCCTCGCCGCGGCCCACGGCGCCGGCATGGGCGCCACAGCATTGGTATCAATCCCTCGGCGAGCGCTGCCCGGTCGGCGGGCACCTGGATGCACGCGACGAGCGGGCGCGCCAATTCGCCGCGTCCGGTCGCATGCCACACCAGCACACGGCGTACCAGCGCGGCGGACCGGAACGGCAAGCATCACGCGCCGCGGGCGGGTCCGCCAGTGGTCGGGTGAACCAGTAGGTGCCGCCGTGGCCGGACATGCTTTCCATTCCCACCCGACGCGCCCCTTGCGGTCAGCGCAAGGCGTATGCTATACTACAGCCGCGAGAGGGCGCCATCACAGGCGGCACCAGCCCAGATGGATGCCCCGCGCGCGTGGAGGTAGGTTTCTCGGGGTGTAGCGCAGTTGGCTAGCGCGCAGCGTTCGGGACGCTGAGGTCGGAGGTTCAAGTCCTCTCACCCCGACCAAACCGTTGCCGCCTCCCCTTTTCGGGGGGCGGCAACGTGTGTACGCTGAGGAACACGCCATGCACAGGACGGATCAGCGAGTGGGCGCTTCGCGCGCCCTCATCGCCCCGATGGTGCCGGGCGTGTTTTTTGTGTCCGCCAGTCGCGCCCTGTCGCACGGCCAGCGCGGCGGTCAGCGTACGCGCCTCACCCTGTTGGTGGGTCGCCACAGACGTCAGAGACAGAGATAGCTCCCCTGGCTCCCGTTCGGAGCCCAGCTGGGTGTCCATCTCCCCTCTCGTCGCATGGCGGTGTGCCACTGCCCGGTGAAGGGAGGGAAGCGCCCATGCCTGTCTTAGTGCTCAACACGTCGCTCCAGCCGCTCTCGGTCATCCCCGAGCGGCGCTTGGTCGTGCTGCTCTCCAAGCAAAAGGTCGCCTTCGTGGACGATGCCGTCCGCGCGGTGATTGAAGACGGCATCGCCGAGCGTCGGCTCAACGCCGAGGAGCCGGTCATCGTGCAGCTGCTAGCCAACGTGCGCGTCCCCCGCATGATCCTGCGCCCCACACGTGCCAACATCCTGCTGCGCGACGAAGAGACCTGCCAGTACTGCGGCAAGCAGTCTCGCGAGCTGACGCTCGACCACGTCCTCCCCCGCTCACGCGGGGGACAGAGCACGTGGGATAACCTCGTGGCCAGCTGCCGCGCCTGCAACGGGCGCAAGGGCAACCGGCTGCTCAAGGACGCGGGGATGCACCTCATCCGGCAACCGCGCCCGCTGCAGCACGAGTACGCGGGGTTCTTTCTGCTCCGCTACCCCCGGCTGCGCGAGGCGTACGAAGCGTTCCTGAGCTCGGCTCAGATCTCCGTGGCCGCCGCGCACTAGCACGCCGTGACTGGATGGCGGATCAGCGCCCCCAATCACGCGCTCTCCGTCCCCTCGCCCGCACCGGCGAGGGGACGCGCCGATCCGCGGCCACCGTGGCGTCGGGGGTGTGTGGCACGCCGTCGGCGATGGGCCCGAAAAAGACGGCTCTACCACATGGCGATGTTCGGGAGAGGTCCCATGATGTTCGGGAGAGGTCCCATGATGTTCGGGAGAGGTCCCATTGAGAGTGGGACCCCCAGAAGCCCGTGGACAGGCCAGGTATAATGGTGGAGTGGAGCGAGCATCCACGCGGTGTGGCCAATCTGGCACACCTCTTGCCTCCGTCTCGCCATGTCACCGGCGCGCGGCGCGCGGCCCGCGCTCCGGAATCTCGCCGGGCGCGCGCGTACAACGTGCGTGCCGGTCAGTGTCGCGACCACTGTGGGATGTCGGGGAAGACTCCTACGGGTGCTACGATGCCGTGGCGCCACTCGTAGACATGGTGGAAACGAGGTCTCCGCGTATGGACGATCGGACCATTCGGCCCGCGCTGTGTTTGTACGGACACTTTTACCAGCCCCCACGAGAGGATCCCTTCACCGGTCAGGTGCCTTTGGAAAGCGGCGCCACGCCGTATCCCAACTTCAACGAGAAGATCACCGCCGAATGCTATCGGCCAAATGCCGAGGCCGGCAATTTCGGCCATATCAGCTTCGACCTCGGACCGACGCTGGCCACCTGGCTGGAGCACGCCCACCCCGACGTCTACGCGCGCATTGTAGAGGCCGACCGCCGCAACGTCGCCGAGTACGGCGTGGGCAACGCCCTCGCCCAGGCGTATAACCACACCATCCTGCCGCTGGCCTCCGCGCGCGACAAGCGGGTGCAGATCGCCTGGGGGCTCGCGGATTTCGAGCACCGCTTCGGGCGGCCGGCCGACGGGATGTGGCTGGCCGAGACCGCCGTGGACCTCGAATCGCTCGACCTGCTGGCGGAGCGTGGTGTGCGCTACACCGTGCTGGCCCCATGGCAGGCGGCGGAGGGGGTGGATGGCACCGAGCCCTACGTGGTGCGCTTACCCAGCGGCCGGACCATCACGGTGTTCTTCTACAACGGCCCGCTGAGTGGGGGCGTCTCCTTTGATTGGGACACCACCAGTAACGCCGACTCCTTCGCGGCTTCGTATCTGCCCAACCACCTCAATGCCGCCAAGACCGAGGCGGCCCTTTCTCAGCTCATTCTCGTCGCCACCGATGGGGAGCTCTATGGGCACCACAAGTCCTGGCGCGACCGTTTCCTCACCCATCTGGTCACCCAGGGCGCGCCCGCGTACGGATTCGAGGTCACCTCGCTGGGTCGCTACCTGCGCGACCACCCCGCCACGCGGGAGGTGACGCTGCGCGTCCCCAGCGCCTGGAGTTGCTCGCACGGCGTGGCCCGCTGGAGCGAGGGGTGCGACTGCACCGAGGGCGACCACCGCTGGAAGCCGGCGCTGCGCGCGGCGCTGACCCGCCTCGCCGGCCAGATCGACGCCATCTTCGAGCGCGAAACCGCCGGGGTCCTCCGCGACCCGTGGGCCGCCCGTGAGGACTATCTGGCGCTGCGCGATGGGTGGCTGCCGGCCGCGGATTTCTGGGCCCGCCATGGCGACCCCGCGACGCGACCAGCCGGCACGCCTGACGAGACGCGCGCCCTGCGTCTGCTCGAAGCCGAGTACTACGCGCAGTGGATGTACACCAGCTGCGGCTTCTTCTTCGAGGATCTCGACCGCATCGAGCCGCGGAACGACATCGCCTTCGCGCGGCGGGCCATCAGCCTGGTCTGGCAGGCCACCCAGGTGGATCTCCAGGACGCCTTCGTCGCCGATCTCGCGTCCGCGCGGAGCTGGCGCACGGGTCTCACCGGCGCCGATCTCTATCGCCAGCTCCCACCGGTTGCCGCCGGCCGCCTCCCGCTGCTCGCGCTCCCGCCCGACGATGAGGAGCCTGCCGCATAGGGCTGGCCGCTGTCAGGTTCCTAATGTCGCGTACACGACGAGTCGCTGATCAAACTCATTGCCCACCCACGACCCCGCGCAGGTGATCAGATTCAGGTTGGGCGTGCGCGACGGCCCGAACACGCTCGTCACCGTCGGGTCGTTCGGCCCACCGATCGGGTTGGCCACCTCGGCCACCCTCACGACCGTGAAGCGCAACGTGTCGCCGTGGTCGGTCACCACGTCGATCGCGTCGTTTGGCTCCAGCCGGGTGATCGCCGCGAAGGACGTCAGCTTGCCGTTGTCGTCGTCCACATGGCCCGCGATAACGGCGTTTCCGGGCTGCCCGGTCAGGTAGCCACCGTTGTACCAGAAGCCCTCGTGCCAGACGGGCGAGTTCTCCGGACCCTGTGGCGCCGCCATCGCCCCGTTCATGTCCAGCCCCACGGGCACCACCGGCATATCCAGCCCGATGGCCGGGATGCGCAGCCGCTCCGGCCGGCCGGCCCGGGTCGAGTGATTCGCTCCAGTGCCGCCAGGCCGCGCCAGGAACGATGGCAGCGGCACGCAGCCAGCCAACAGCGGAACGAGCATCATCACCAGCAGCGCGCCGCTCAGGGTGATTCGCCGCGATCCATGCGTCTCGCGCACACCGCGCCTCCTCAGACCATACCTGGATAGTCCACGCCGGTAGCCCTCGTCGCCGGACGCTTCGTGGGGCGCACGGTTGCGCTCCCGGCCCGCCCGTCGATCGGTCCGCCAGGCGTGGGGGCACGGTTGCGTGCCCACCGCATCGTGAACCGCCTGGCAACCGCGACACCGCATCTGACTTCGGCATCACCTGGCGACCGGCGGCGAGCCGCGCCAAATGCCCAGCGGATCGGCTCTCTCTTCGCAGAGATCTTGCCAGCGTGGCAGGCGATGAGGGGAGCGCCCACGCGCAACGTCCACGCGCAACGCGCCCCACAGGCACCAACCTTCGTGGCGAAAGGCCAAGCCCGCCGCGTCCTTGCCCGCGGCCTTCAGGGCGCCTGCTCGCAAAGCAATCCCGTCGCCCCTCCCCGCGCCGCCCCTCCGGCTCCCCTCCCCGGCGCGGGGAGGGGCTGGGGGAGAGGTCCGCGGGGGTTGGGAGGGGTATCCCGTCCCGCGTGCCCTTGGCCCCGCTCGTGGCCGCGCCGCCCCTCCGGCTCCCCTCCCCGCGCCGGGGAGGGGCTGGGGGAGAGGTCCGCGGGGGAGAGGTCCGTCTCGGTTCTTGCGCTACGAGCCCGTGGTGGCCGTCGGTGGCGACGTCGTCTTCGGCGTCGGGGTGGGTGTCGGTGCCGGGACGCCCGCCGCGTGCGGCGTGACGGCCGCGCCAATGTCCGAGATGCCCCAATTCCCCTGGTGATTCGCCAGCGTCAGCGTGACCGGATAGGTGACCACCTTGCCCCCCGGCGCCGTGCGCTGGACCGAGTAGGTGATCGTGGCGTTGTTCTGCTGGTCGCCGGCCACCTTGGTGACCACCGCCGACGTCACCTTGCCATAGAGCGTATCGGCGTTCTGCGCGTCGATGCCAAACTGCTGGCTCGCGAGCGCCACCCGGAGCGACGGCGCGAAGTAGTCGTCGTGAGCCTGTGTGTACGAGCCAGCGAGCATGTCGGCCCAGAATCCGTCGGCGGTGGTCTGGGCGGTCGGCTTCTGATTGAGTAGCAGCAGCCCGGTGTACGTCCCGCCGGCGCAGAAGGCGCACAGCAGGAACGAGCCTACCGTCATGACCAGCGCCAGGAGGATGCCGTTGCGTGGCGGGGGCAGCGGCGTTTCGGCCAGCGACTGGAACTCCTCGCGCAGGGCCTGGATGCGCAGGTCGCGGTCATAGCGGTCCAGACGGTCTTCAC
>JANWHL010000218.1 GCA_025450405.1 Ktedonobacterales bacterium | reverse complement strand
CCCGGCCACAGATAGCCGCCGCCATTGAACCCATAATTGGGCTCGTTCCACATTTCCCAGTACTTGACGGTCCCCTTATAGCGCGCGGCGATCGCGGACACGAAGGACGACCAGTCCGCCACCGACGGGGTGGCCACCGGCGAACCGTTCGCGCTGGCCCACGGCGGGGTAAACACCAGAATCGGCTGGAGCTGGATGCCCGCCGCCGAGACGGCATGGACGATGTAGTCCGCGCGCGACCAGTCATACACGCCGCGCCCCGGCTCGATCAACGGCCAGGGGAATTCCTCGCGCAAGACGCTGACACCGAGCTGGTGCGCGAGCGAGACCTCGGTGGTGATGGTCACGTGCGGATCCGAGTTCTGGAAGCAGTTGGGCGGCGCACACCACCAGCTATCCGGATTTGGTCCGTTGTACCGCCAGGTGCGCATTGACGGCTCGGTGTTGATGCCCGCCAGCCGCCCCGTCTTGGTTGGGAGCGTCTGCTGCGGTGCGGGCGGTGCCACCGACGCGCCAGACATGGACGACCCGGTCCCGGTCGTGGACGAGTCCGCGTGCACCGGCCAGAGCGGGCTCACGCGCAGCACCGCCACCGCGAGCGCGAGCAGCGGGATGACCGCGCAGAGCACCTTCACGGCGCGGTGGCTCCAGAACGATGGTCGATGCTGTCTCCCCTGAGGCCGGATCAGCATCGAGCCCATCCCATTGGGCCCGTCACGAAAGCCCGGCGCGTCGAATTCCGTCGCCTCGTTATCCGCCCCGTCCCATCGGTACGGTTGGCGTGGCCGGTACGGTCTGTTAGGCATTGGTGCTCCTCCCTTATGCGGCACGATGGCCATGCGGACCACTCAGCCGCTCCCCATGCCCCTCCCCAACCGCCCCGTTGGCACTGGCGATCCGGGTGGTAATTTCGGCTGACCTCCGCAGTGTACTCAGCCTCATTTCGGGACAGCTAGTTTGGTCCGAGGCGCCCCAGCCCGCATACCCGCTGGCTCGCGACCGCCTATTTGCCCTCAGGCCGTACCGTAACCCATGTAGCCCTGATGGGCTACGAAGGTCCTATCGCCCGCCGCTACTCGCGCGCACGAACGGGACCGCGACGGGGCGGTGTCTCACAATTGCGGGCTCATGGCCGAACCAAACCACTATGACGACGTCGCGTGCGCCAATATCCCGATGTCCCCGTGGCTCTGACGCGCGCCACACCAGGCATGTGGCATAGTGTGGCAAACCCGACGGCTAGCCCGCGCCTTACCTGCCACTGTGGCCATACTCGTGAACATATCTCCCCGCTGTTTCGCGGCCGAAGGAGGCCCGCCCCATGCGCCAGCTCTGGATCGATGGCCGGTGGATCCCCGGTCTTACCGGCGACGCGATCGCGGTTCACGACCCCGCCACCGAGGAGATCATCGACACGGTCCCCGCCGGCGGACCGGCCGATGTCGCGGCGGCCGTCGCCGCGGCCAGCCGCGCCTTCGACACCTGGCGCCGCACCCCCGCCGTCACCCGCGCCGAGCTGATCCACGAGATCGCGGCACGTCTCACCGCGCGGACCGACGAGCTGGCCGCGCTCCTCACTCGCGAGGGCGGCAAGCCACTGGTCGAGAACCGCGACGAGATCGGCTGGTCCGCCGCCTGTTTTCGCTATTACGCCGAGCTTGGCCGCCACTCCCGCGGCCGTGTCATCCCGTCCATCGAGGCCAGCCAGCTCAGCCTCGTGCTCAAGGAGCCCTACGGCGTCGTCGGCACCATCGTCCCCTGGAACTACCCCATCCTCCTGATGGCCTGGAAAGTCGCCCCCGCCCTCGCCGCTGGCAACACCGTCGTCCTCAAGCCCTCCGAGATGACTCCGCTCTCCGCGCTCGCCTGCGCCGCGATCTTCGAGCACCTCCCGCCGGGCGTCGTCAACATCGTCACCGGCTATGGCGCTGCCGCCGGCGAGCCGCTGGTCACCGACGCGCGCGTCCGCGTCATCGCCTTCACCGGCAGCCTCGAGACTGGCCGGCGTATCGCGCGCCTCGCCTCCGACCAGATGAAGAAGCTCCACCTCGAGCTCGGCGGCAAAGACGCCTTCATCGTGGCCGAGGACGCCAACCTCGAGGTCGCCGTCCCCGGCGTGGCCTGGGCCAGCCTGCTCAATGCCGGTCAGGTCTGCACCGGCACCGAGCGCGTCTACGTTCACGAGCGCATCGCCCCAGCCTTCGTCGAGCGCATCGCCGACTACGCGCGCTCACTGCGCCTCGGCTCTGGACTGGACCCCCACACCGATATCGGGCCAATGATCGGCCCGACCTATCGCGCCAAAGTCGAGGCCCATGTGGAGGACGCCCGCGCCCGCGGCGCGCGGATCGTCACCGGCGGTCGCCGGCCGCCCGGGATGGGCAGCGGCTATTTCTATGAGCCCACGGTCCTCACTGGCGTCGACCACTCCATGCGCATCATGCGCGAGGAAACGTTCGGTCCAACCATCCCCATCATGACGTTCCGGACACTGGACGAAGCCATCGCGCTCGCCAACGACAGCCCCTTCGGCCTCGGCGCCAACCTCTATAGCTACGACGCCCGCACGGTCAAGCGTTTCTACGAGGAGGTCCAGGCCGGCACCCTCTGGGTCAATGATCCCCTCACCGACAACGACGCCGGCCCCTTCGGCGGTATGAAATTGAGCGGACTCGGGCGCGAGCTGGGCGAGGAGGGGCTCGACGAGTTTCGCCAGACCAAGCACCTGCACTGGGATTTCGAAGGCGAGGCCAAACCCTGGTGGTATCCGTATGGCCGGGAGGGATGAGCGGTTTTGTACAGTCTGGCTAGCCAGCCGCCTTGTGCCCGCCAGCTCCGCCGCATATACTGGTCACACCACGAGCATCAGGCAGGCGTCGCCACGTAACGACCTCACGAACATCTGGGTGCGGAGTGTCAGAGCGTGGGACATGACGCGGCTGATTGCGCGCGGGCCGCGGGTATGCGAGAATACGGTCACCCGCTAGCCGGGCGATCGGCCCCCGAAAGCCGGTCGCGTGGGCTCGCTGCCCCCGTTCGCGACGGGGAGGGGCCGGGGTCCCCCACTGGGGGCTGGGGGCGAGGACCCTGGGGGACGGAGCCCCTGAGCACACCACGGGAGGTCCCATGGCCAGCGCGGAGTCCCAGGCCGCCGCGTCCGGCGGGGTGGCCAGCGCGGCGGCGCCCAGTTCGCTCATGATCGATGTGCGCGGCCTCAACAAGTTCTTCGGCGACCGCCACGTCCTCGTCGACATCGACTTCCCGGTGAAGCGCGGTGAGTGTGTCGCTGTCATCGGCCCCAGCGGCTCCGGCAAGAGTACGCTCATCCGCTGCGTCAATTACCTCGAGACGCCCACATCTGGCGCCATCACCATCGACGGCAAATCGCTCCACGCTCGCCTCTCGGCCGCCGAGCTCAGCCAGGTCCGCCGCGAGCTGGGCATGGTCTTCTACAACTTCAACCTCTTCCCCCACAAGACGGTGCTCGAAAACGTCACCCTGGCGCCGATCCACGTGCGCCGCATGGCCCGCACGCAGGCCGAGGAGGTCGCGCGCTCACTGCTGGCGAAGGTCGGTTTGGCCGACAAGGCCGATGCCTACCCCAGCCAGCTCTCCGGCGGCCAGAAGCAGCGCGTGGCCATCGCCCGCGCGCTGGCCATGAATCCCAAGGCGCTGCTCTTCGACGAGCCCACCTCCGCCCTCGATCCCGAACTGGTGAGCGAGGTGCTCAAGGTCATGCGCGCGCTCGCGGAAGAGGGCCGCACCATGGTGGTGGTCACCCACGAGATGGGCTTCGCGCGCTCAGTCGCCGATCGTGTCGTCTTCCTCGATCACGGGCGTATTGTCGAGCAAGGCAATCCAGAGGAGGTGTTCGGCCAACCAAAGAACGAGCGTACCCGGGCGTTTCTCGACCGCGTCCTGAATCCCCTATAGCCCTGGCCCATGCGGGCTGACTGGCGCCGCCTGGCGGCGCATGGCACGGAAAGAAGAGGTTGCGATGCGTCTTCCTTTTGCCCGCACCGAACGGGCACGCTCCTGGTATCCGCGCGCGGCCGCCGCCATCCTGGGCGCGCTGGCGCTGGTGCTCAGCGCTTGCGGCGGCAATGTCACCACGCCCAACACGTCCACCGGAGGCACCGGCCCCGTGGCCATCGGCAGCGCCGGCTTGCTCCTTCCAGGCAAGCTGCAGTGGGGCGAGGACTCGACTGGTGGCATGCCGTACATCACCCCGAAGGACTCATTGAACGGCGGTGGCCCCTACTACGGCTTTGAGGTGGACATCGCCTCGTCGATTGCCAGGCTCATGAACGTTCAGCAGCAGCCGACGCAGATCACGTGGTCCAACTGGCCGCAGGGCCTGCAGGCGCGCCAGTTCGACATGTTCATGAACGGCCTCGAGATCACCTCCGACAACACCAAGTCGGCCACCTTCAGCATCCCGTACTACGTCTACACGCAGTCGATCGTAGTTCTCTCGACCAATACGTCCATCAACGGCTTCGCGGACCTGGCCGGCAAGAAGGTCGAGACCGGCACAGGCTACGAGGCCGAGAACGTTATGGACGATTACAACTCGAAGAACCCCAACAACAAGATCAAGGTCGTCCCGACCGACTATCCCACACCTTTCACCGACCTGCTGGCCGGCCGCGTCGACGCGATGTTCCTCGACACGCCGATCGCGGAGTGGTACGGCGGCAACGATCCCAGCAAGAAATTCAAGATCGTTGGCGGCGCCTTGGATCCGGGCTACTATGGCATCGGGTTCAGCCCAAGCAACCCCAATACGCCCACCCTGAAGAAAGAGGTCGACCAGGCCATCGCGCAGCTCTGGACCGATGGCACGTTGCAGAAGATCTACCAGCAGGGCGGCGCCTACAACGCCGGCCCGGATAATCAGCCCGTCTTCGAGCCGTATGGCATGTGGGGCGATGCCGAGGCGTGTATTGGTAACTTCCTGCCTGAACACCCCACCCATACAGCTGGCTGTCCGCCGCTCCCACAATAGTCTGCTCGGGTCGTCTCGCCGTGGTGCCATCGCCCTTCGTCGCGGCCCGCTCTCTGGCTCTCCTCCGTGTCGCGATGGTGTAGGGGCGGCGGATGTTCCTCACAGACATCCCCCGGTAGACGCCACGAGGGGATTCAGTCGCCGCGGGAGCGGACGGCCTACTATGCTCGACCGACCACGTCCGCTGGCCGGTCGCGCCGCGCTTGGGGGCGATGGATTCGGCCCATCGCCCCACGATTGGCCCGTCGCGTTTGGAAGGAGGTGCTCGCGTGTCGCGCATCCCCGCGCCCCTGCGTTTTGTCGGCATGGTGGCCTCGCTGGTCATCGTCTTCGGCGCCATCGTCTCACTTGGCCTGGGCGCCCTCGACAAAGCCCAGAACAATGGCACCACCGGGCTCTTCAATCTCGGCGCGCTGCTGGGCTATGACCTGCACTTCCTCCAGGTCCAGGTGAGCGTCATCTTCACCCAGACCGACCACACCGGCACACCCTTCCACAACTACTTCGTCCAGGGTCTCGCCACCACCATTGAGTTCTGCTTCATTGCCATGCCGCTCGCCCTCGTGCTCGGTCTGGTCCTGGCGCTCATGTCGCGCTCACCCTGGCGTGTCGTTCGCACCCCCGCCCGTGCGTACGTCGAGTTCTTCCGCAACACCCCGCTCCTCGTCCAGATGCAGGCCATCTACACCTCGTTCCTGCTCTTCCCCTCGACGTTCTTCAATGCCTTCACCGCCGGCATCGCCACCCTGGTCTTAAATTACGCGGCCTACGAGTGCGAGAACCTGCGCGCTGGCCTTGCCGCGCTTGACAAGGGCCAGGGCGAGGCGGCGGCCACCCTCGGCCTCAGCTATCCCCAAACGTTCCGCCTGGTGACGTATCCCCAGATCGTCTCCGTCGTCCTGCCGCCGGTCATCAACGACCTCATCTACATGTTCAAGGACTCTTCGATCCTCAGCATCATCACCATTGCCGAGCTGACCGAACGCACGCAGGACCTCGCCCGCCGCTTCGGCTTCCTCTCCTGGCAGTTCTACTTCCTCGGCGCCGCGCTCTACCTCGCGCTCAGTCTCCCCCTGGCCCGCCTCGCGCGCGCCGTGGAGGCTCGCCTCAAGTCCGCCAGCTTCCAGCCGAAGTTCGACCTCGCCACCGCTTCCCTGATTATCCTTGGCGGGATGGTTGTCGTGGGGTGGGTTTGTGGCGTCATCCAGGAACCCATCTCCCCAGGCGCGGTCGGCGCCGCCCTGGTCCAGTTGTTGGCCGCGACCGTGCTTGCCGTGCTCATCGTCGCCGGCTTTGTCTTTGTGCCTGGCGGCCTCGTCTACCTCATCGGCTCACTGATCGGCGCCGTCCGCCGATCGCTGGCCCGGCCGGCGCGCGGCGCTGAGTCTGGGCCTGGTGTCGCGGTGTCGCGCTAGCCGAAGGAGCGAGCCGCCATGGGTGCCCTCGTCAATGCCCTGGTCTCCGCCTTTCCCGCCCTTCTCGGCGCGACCGAGCTCACCATCGCCTGCGCCGTCGTCGCGGCGCTGATTGCCCTCGCGCTTGGCATACCCGCCGGCTTCGGCCGCGTCTCGCGCGCGCCGCTCGTCCGGAGCCTCAGCACGTTCTACGTCGAGACCATCCGCGGCACGCCGCTCCTGCTCCAGTTGTTTGTCTGGTACTACGGCGTCAGCATTGTATTGCTCACCCTCTTCAACCTTGACATCGACACGACGGTCTATCAGGTCCTTACCGCCCTCAACTCCAACAGCTTCTTCCCCACGGGCGGCGTCAGCAGCTTTTTCTTCGCCGTGGTTGGCCTCGGCTTCAACTATGGCGCCTATATGGCCGAGGTGGTCCGCGCGGGCATCCAGGCGGTTGATCCGGGCGAGGTCGAAGCGGCCCATTCGCTTGGGCTAAGCCAGTTCCAAACTTCGCGCCTGGTCGTCCTGCCGCAGGCCCTCCGTCTCATGATCCCACCGCTTACGAACAATCTGATCACCCTCGTTCAGGACACGTCGTTCCTCCAGGTGCTTGGCATCGCGGAGCTCTCGCTGGTCACCTACGGGTTCACCACCGCCATCTCCAGCCCCTCGATTCGCTGGACGTTCTACGGCGTCGCGCTACTTGAGTACTTCGTCATCTGCTATGCCCTCGCGCTCGTGTCGCAGTGGTACGAGCGGCGCACGGCCCACACCCTCGCCGGCGCCCATTAGGCCGGGAGTGCCCCGGCGAGTCGCGTACACCGTCGGAGGCCCGGCACCGTCCGCGTCCTCCCGCGCGCTCCCGTCACCTGATCCTCCCTCGTCTCCCACATGTGCAGGACACCCATGCCCACCTCATCTCGTACACGGACCCGCACCCCTCCGCCCGCCCGCCCGCTGGCCTCCGCGCCCTGGGTGGACGCCGCGCCGCCCGCCGTCCGCCGCGAACTGGAGTTGCCCGCGCTGTCCGCGCGCGAGACGCCCCTTCCCGCGACCGACATCGCCGTCGTGGGTGGCGGTGTGGCTGGCCTCAGTGCCGCGCTCGCCGCCCGCGAGGCCGGCGCCCTTGTCACCGTGCTGGAGGCCGCGCCGCGGCTCGGCTTGGGCGCCACGGGCCAGAACGCCGGCATCCTCAGCGCCGGCATCAATACACCGCTGGTGGACCTCCCGCCAGACAGCCCCGAGGCCGCCATGTGGCCCGCCACCACCGCTCTGCTCCTTGGCCTGGTGGAACTCTCGCGCTGTCCTGGCGCCGTTGTCGCCGCCTCTCTCACCGGCGCGCTCAGCCTGGCCACCAGCCGCACCGCCGCCCGCCACCTCGCCCGCGAGGCGCGCGCCCGCACCGCCGTCGGCGTCCGCGCGGAGATGTGGGAGCCCGACCAGGTGGCCGCGCGCACCGGCGGCCGGCTCCGCACCGCCGGGGTCCAGGCCGCGCTCTGGCTCCCCGACGAAGGCCGGCTCGACCCAGTCTCCCTGCTGGCCGAGCTGGCCCGCCAGGCCCGCGCGGCGGGTGTGGTTTTCGTCGGCGACGCGCGCGTGCAGGAGTGCGAGGAGCGGCGCCCGCCCGAAGCCGCGCGCGGCGGGTGGTGCCTGCGTCTGGAGGGCGCCCCGGCGCTGGAAGCCCGCGGCCTCGTCCTCGCGGACGGCCCCACCCTCCGCGCGACCGCCCGCATCTACGCGATGGCCTTCGCCGCCGACTTCCCCGATGACTTCCCGCTCTTCTGGGACGCCGCCCCGTACGTCTATTACGACTACCGTCCGGGCGGCGGCCGGCTGGGCATCAGCGGCGGGCGCTACGCCCGCGCTGGCACCAGGCACCGCGACGCCCACCACCACGCGCGCATGGCCGAGGCGGCGCGCGCCTGGCTCCCTGAGCTCGCGGACCGCGCGCCCACCCACGCGTGGGCCGTGGACCTGGCCGTGGCTCCAGGTATGCTCCCTCGCACGCGCGAGCTGGGCAATTGGGCGCCGGGCATGGCCGTCGAGGGCTTGGGTGCGCTGGGCGTCCTCCCCGGCATGTATCACGGCCGCCGCGCCGGCGCCAGCGTTGCTCGTCGCGCTCAATGAGTCCTCATCCAGGCGGGAGAATCGTCACCCGCTTCGACTCATCGGGCTAACAACATGTCGATGTCCAATCGATGTCCGCCGCCCAATGGGGGACATGCTCCTCCCGGCCACGGCCCTGCCTGCCCCGCCAAGCGTGCCAGATTTGGGACAGCCAGGAATCCTGGCGCGCATCCGCCGCTCGGCCATTGCCATCATCCGCGCGGCGGTGCCGCGGCGACGAGCCCACGCACCGTCTCGTCGTACGCCGCGCGCAAATTGTCGAGGTGCGCTTCCGGAGCCAGCGTCCAGTTGGCGAGCTGATCCAGCCGTGCCGCCACGGCCGATCCCGGACCGGGATCCCACTCCTCCTGGCAGAGCGGCTCGATCATATTGAGCGCCGCCACGTCGCGCAACAGTCCTGATCGGACGAATCCTATGCCCCGCGGCGCTCGCCGGCCGATGCCGAACTGGCCGGGCCGCGCCCTGCCCTCGCGGCACCATTGCCAGCCTCGCCCCGCTGGCACAAAGGCGGCTTCTGGCGGGTCGTGTGTATCCACGTGGATGGCGTAGGCCGCGCGCGGGAAGTCGTCGATCATCGGGTCCACCAGCCGCCAGCGGTCATCTTCGGCGTTCCACACTTCGCACACGATGTGGTCCGTGTTGACCCCCGGCGCGAAGTAGGTGGCGAAGCCGTACCGGACGCGCGCCGGTCTTCTGTGTGCTCGCAACAGGGCGCAGAGCAGCACCGCGAAGTCACGACAGTTGCCCAGCCAGCGCCGCTCCAGCGGTCGCGGGCGTGTGAGCGGCTCCGGGTCCCGCTCGCGAATGCCCGCCAGCATCCGCCGCCGCGAGCGCGTCATCCGCATCTTCCCCAACCGCGAGTCGGCCAT
>JANWHL010000217.1 GCA_025450405.1 Ktedonobacterales bacterium | reverse complement strand
GCCTGGCGCCAGAATTCGGACTGATTGTAGTAATTGCAGCGTGTGTCCAGGCAGAGGTTGCCGCCGACCGTGCCCATCTCGCGGAGCTGCGGGGTGGAGATGGACTCCGCCGCCTCAGCCAGCGCTGGAAAGCGGTCGCGGACCAGCGGCGAGGCCGCGACCTCGCTGAGCCGCACGCCGGCGCCGATGCGCAGCCCGCCTTCGGGATCGACCGCGATGCCGCGGAGCGCCTTCACGGTGCGCAGCCCGACGACCACGCGCGGGGTGAAGATTTTGTGCTTCATGTTCGGCAGCACGTCCGTGCCACCGGCCATGAGCATAGCCACGGCCGCGGGGTCTTTGTCGATGGCGGGCGCGTGCTCGCCGATCCACTCGAGGGCTTCCTCGACGGTGCGGGCCGCGCGATACTCGAACTTAGGCAGGCGCATCATCGGGTGGCCACGACCTCCTTGCTCGGCGCCTGACGCGGGGGACTGGCGCCGCGCTGGCGCTCCTTGAGCGCGCGCTGGATTTTGTCGGGGGTGATAGGCGTGCTGTCCACCCGCGCGCCACTGGCGGCGTAGACCGCGTTGGCGATGGCCGGGATGACTGGATTCAGCGGGCCCTCACCGGCCTCCTTCGCGCCGTATGGTCCCTCCGGGTCATGGGTCTCGACGTGCATCGCGACGATCTCGGGCGTGTCGTAGATGGTGGGCAGCTTGTACTCCAGCAGCGACGGAATCTTGTGGAGGCCCTTGCGGAAGACCTGCTCCTCGAGGACCGCCTCACCAAAGCCCATGTAGGCGCTGCCCTCGATCTGGCCGGCCACCAGCGTGGGATTGAGCGCGCGGCCGCAGTCGTGCGCCACCCACAGCCGATCTACTTTGAGATCGTGCGTCTCGGGATCGACAGTGACCTCGGCCACCGCGGCGGTGTAGCTGTAGGCCGGCGAGATGCCGACGCCCGCGCCCTTGAATTCGCCTCCGAGCTTGGGCGGCGCGTAGCTGCCCACGGCGCTGAGCGTCCCGTGCTCGGCCTCCGCCTTTTGCGCCGCCTCCACAAACGTGATGCTCCGGGCGGGATCGTTTGCGACGAAGATGCATCCGTCCGCGGCCGCCAGCTGGTCCGCCGGCGCGTCGAGCAGCGCGCCCGCCGCCTCGAAGAGCTGCGCCCGAAGCGCCAGGGCCGCCCTCCGCGCGGCGTTCCCCGCCATGAAGGTGACGCGCGAGGAATAGCTGCCGAGGTCCACGGGAGTGAGATCGGTGTCGCCAGCGTAGACACGGATGTCGAGCACGTCGATGCCCAGTTCTTCGGCGACGACCGTGGCCAGCATCGTATCTGAGCCCTGGCCGATGTCCGCCGAGCCGCAGAGAACGGCCACGCCGCCGCCACGATCAATCTTCACGATCACGCCAGAATGCGGCATGTCGTTCCAGTAGATGGCCTTGCCGGCGCCGGTCACGTACGAGCTGATGGCGATCCCCAGCCCCCGGCCCGGCGGCATCTGGCCATGGCGCTCGTCCCAGCCAGATGCCTCCACCACGCGGTCGACGCACTCCTTCAGCCCGCAGGTGGTCACGCGCAGGCCATTCACGGTCGTCGAATAGGGCGCGATGGCGAGCTGCTTCCGGTACGCCGCCGGGTCCAGCCCGAGCTGCTCGGCGATCTTATCGAGCTGGCACTCGAAGGCGTAGCGGGGCTGGGTCGAGCCGTGGCCGCGCTTGGGACCGCAGGGCGGCTTGTTGGTATACAGGCGCATGCCGTCAAATTTGTAGCGGGGAATGTTGTACGTGACGGTGAGCAGCGCGCCCGTGTAGTAGACAGTCGCGAGCCCGTAGCTGGCGTAGCCGCCACCGTCCAGGAACGTCTGGAGGTGGACGGCGGTGATGGCGCCGTCCGATTTGACTCCGGTCTTGAGGATCATCTTCACGGGGTGCCGCCCGCGATGGCAGTAGAAGACCTCCTCGCGGCTCAACGTGAACTTGACCGGTCGCCCATGCCGCAGCGCGAAGAGGCACGCGGCGAAGTCGTGGGCGAAGGGCTCGCACTTGCCGCCGAAGCCACCGCCCACCGGCGGCACGATCACGCGGAGGCGGCTAAGCCGGATGCCGAGCACCTTGGCCACCTCGCGATGGACGTAGTGCGGCGTCTGGGTGGAGGTCCAGAGCGTCACCTTGCCATCGGCGGCCGCGTCGGCGACGCAGGCGTGCTCCTCCATCGGGGCGTGGGTGGTGCCCTCGAAGAAATAGGTGTCCTCACGGACCAGGTCGGCCTCCGCGAAGCCCTCGTCCAGGTCACCGAAGTTGAGGTGGACCTCTTTCATGATGTTGCCGCGCTTGGTGTCGTCGTGGATCCGGTTCTCTGGGTGCGCCAGCGCCTCCTCGATCGACCCGATCGCCGGCAGCGGCTCATAGTCCACTTCGATCAGGTCCAGCGCCTCTTCGGCGGTCTCCTCGTCCACGGCGCAGACGGCGGCGACCGGCTCCCCGACGTAGCGCACGCGGTCGATCGCGAACGCGGTCTCGTCCTGGGTGGTGGGCATGATGCCGTAGCGGTGCGGCAGGTCGGTGCCAGTGATCACGTCGAGCACGCCGGGATGCGCCCGCGCGCGCGACGTGTCGACACGCTTGACGATAGCATGGGGATGCGGGCTGCGCAGGATGCGGCCGAAGGCCATGCGCGGCAGCTTCAGGTCGTCGGCGTAGCGGGCGGCGCCGGTGACCTTGGTATAGCTATCGATCTTGGGGATGGATGTGCCGATCACCCGCATGGGGGCCTCCTTCACGCTCCGGTCCCTCGCCTCGGCTTCACGCCCCGGCGGACACACGCTCGGCTTCGCGCATACGTTCCGCGGCCAGTTCCATTGCCTCGATGATCTTAGTGTAGCCCGTGCAGCGGCAGAGGTTGCCGGCGAGCGCCGCTTTGATCTCGTCGCGACTCGGAGAAGGATTCCGTTCCAGCAGCGCCGCGCCACTGATGAGGAAGCCGGGCGTGCAATAGCCGCACTGCGCCGCGCCGCGCTCCGCGAACGCCAGTTGGAGTGGGTGCAGCGTGTTGTCGTGGGCCAGGCCCTCGACGGTGGTGATGGCCGCGTCCTGGGCTTCGACGGCCAGTAGCAGGCAGGAGAGCACCGGCGCGCCGTCCAGCAGCACCGTGCACGCGCCGCAGTGGCCCAGCTCGCAGCCGTGCTTGGTGCCGGTGAGATCGAGCTCCTCACGCAGGACCTCCAGCAGCGTGTGGGTGGGCGAGGCCGCCACGCGGTGCTCCTCCCCGTTCACCTGGAAGGTCATCAGCTGCTTCTCCATGTCAAGTCCCTTCCTGGCGCCGGTCCACCACCCGGCGCGCCTTGAGCTCGAAGCGCGGCAGCGAGCCGGGGGCTACCGCGCGCACCGGAACGCGCAAGCCGAGCGCCTGGCGAAGCGCCGCCTCCACCTCCGGCACCAGCTCCACTGGACACTCCACCTCGATCTCGATCTCATCCAGGGCGCCCACACGCCGGACGATGATCCGGTATTCGTCGATGGCGGGGAAGCGGCGTAGCACCACCTCGATGCTCGACGGATAGATGTTCACGCCGCGCACGATCAGCATATCGTCAACGCGCCCCAGCACGCCACCTGGGAGCGTCAGTAGCGTCCGTCCACACGGGCAGTGCGCAGGTCCGCGCACCACCAGGTCGCGCGTGCGATAACGGATGGCGGGCCAGTCCCAACGCCCCAGATTCGTCAGGACGAGCTCGCCGGTCGCGCCCTCGGGCACAGGCTCGTCCGTGGCGGGATCGAGGATCTCGGCGATGAACTCGGCTTCGTTGACATGGACATTGTCCTGGCGCAGGCAGGTGAACGCGTAGGCGCCCATCTCGGTCATGCCGATGTGGTCGTAGGCGCGCGCACCCCACGCCTCCTCGATCCGCGCGCGGGTACTGGGGATCGACGCACCTGGCTCGCCCGCGTGGATCGTGACCCGCACAGACGAGGCCACCAGATCGATCCCCTCCTCACGGGCGACCTCGGCCAGGCGCAGGGCATAGGTGGGGGTGCAGACGAGGACCGTGGCGCCAACGTGGAGGATGGTGCGCAGGCGCTGTGCGGAGGTCTGGCCGCCGCCGGGGACCACCAGCGCCCCAATGCGCTTGCCGCCCTCGTAGGCGGACCAGAAGCCGATGAATGGGCCGAAGGAGAAGGCGAGGAAGATGACGTCGTCCGGGCCCACGCCCGCCGCGTGATAGATCGCGGCCCAGCAATGCGCCCACCAGTCCCAGGTTTCGGTGGTGTCGAGCACCGCGAGCGGCTCGCCCGTCGTGCCTGAAGTCTGGTGGAGGCGCACGTAGTCGCGGAGCGGCGCGGTCAAGTTGGTGCCGAACGGCTCATGGGCGCGCTGAGCCTCCACGAATTCGCGCTTGAGGGTGAAAGGCAGCGTGTCGAGCCGCTCCAGGCTGGTGAGCGCGCGCACGTCCACCTCGTCGAGCTTGGCGCGATAGAAAGCGTTGCCGTCCAGCACGCGCCGGAGGCCCAGGCGCAGCCGGTTCATCTGGTAGGTGGCGAGGTCAGCGCGATCGGCGGAGTGCGTCCAGGGGCGGAGGCGGTCGTTGTCCGCCGCGGCGTTCGGATCCATCGACACTATCGCCTCTCCGTCCCGTTGCCTCGGCGGGGAATCTTGTTCCAGCCGCAATCCCCTCCTGGGACGTGGCCAAGAGGGGCAGCGACCCCAAATTGCGCGGGGTCCGGCGACTCGTGGCGGTCACGACTCCGAATAGTGTGGTTCATTATGGCGAACATAATGTTCCCGACAATGAACATTGTGTCCGAACGTGGTTGCTTTGTCAAGGACCGCTGGGTCCTTAACCGATGTCATCGCGACAGTGTGACCCTCGCGGGGGCATCGGTGCCCGTGGCCACGGGTTCGGCGGCTTCACGGTTCAGCATCGACAACATGAAATGGCCCGAAGTGCGGCGCACGTGCTCTCGTTGTCCTCAACTAGAGTATTCGACATGGGCCGATGATGCCATGGCCCGCAATGAATGACCGTGCAAGAGACCGCCGCTGAAGCCCTGTGTCCGCGGCGACGAGGAGGTAGCAGTGAGAACACCCCCCCCACCGTCCCGTGAGCTATCCCTTGGCGCCTCGGCGCGCGAATCGGCGTCTGCGTGAGCCGTGGCTGACCGTGTTTCTCTGTGGTCTCCTGGCTGCTGTCGCGGCGGGATGCGGAAGTTCCAGCGTGTCCGGGCCGCCCGAGGGCGCCACTGTGCGCTTCTCGACTCCCTATGCGGACGCGCTGCGCGCCGTCACCGACCTCGGCCTCCAGCCGGCCGCGTCCGTCTGCGGCTCAGACATTGGCGATTACGGGAGCGCTGCTGTGGTCTATCGGGGGCCATGGTGGCAGCCCGTCGGCGCGGAGGAGGCGTTCGCGGCGCGGGATGGGACGTTGGTGGTGCGGCCGACCCCGCTGGCGGCGCCCGACTGGTCCGACCGGCTGCGCGGGGTCGCGGGGGCGACGGTCCTCACCGTCTATCCGGCCAATACGCCCTTCAACTGTCCGCCACGGGATGTGGAGGGGACCCCACCGCCGGGCGCGTCGAAGGTCATCGCGGCGGATCAGGTGGACGTCGCAGCGCGCGTCACCTTCGCGCGCCCCGCGGTCGACTATGGCGCGGCGTTGAACGCGGTCACGGACCTGGGGCTGCGGCTGGCCGATCCGTGCTACGAGAGGGCCAAGGGTCGCGGTACGGCGCCCAGTTGGCATCCGATGGGCCAGGAGGCGACCTTCGCCAGCGCCGGCACGCTCGTCGTGGCGCCCACCTCGGCCGCGGCGGCCGATTGGCAAGACCAGGTGCGGGCGCTTCCTGGCGTCTCCGCGCTGGAGGCTCCGTTCGCGCCGACGTGCGGCTGATGAACGAGCTGCTGTTGAGACGGCTCCGCCGAAATAAGGATGGATCGTTGACACCACATCGGCGACGTACCAGACCCAGTAATTGCGGCCGGCCCGCCGACGTGCGAACCAGAGAGCGTCATACGGCTCGCTGAGGTCATTTCGACACCGCGCCTGATGCCGGCGACGACCATCGCCTGTTGAGCGCGTCCGGTGAAGAGTGCGAATCTTGACACCGCGGCGATTATCGGGCACACTTGTTCGCATGAGTGAACCAGACGTTCCACACAGCGAACTCGCCACGCGAGCCGCAACGCCCCGCGTGTCCGCCGCCGCACCAATGGTGGAGCGCGCGTTCCAGCTGCTTGGGCTGTTGGCGGCACAGGATGGCGGCCTGCGCCTCTCCGATCTTGCGCGCGAGCTGGCGATGAGCAAGGGCAGCGCGCACGGTCTGCTCAAGAGTCTGGAGCGGACAGGCGCCGTGGCCCTGGAGCACGACCGCCGCTACGTCCTCGGCCCGCGGGTTTACGACCTTGCCCAGGCGTACCTCCTCGGCGGCGGACTCCGCCGGCTCGCGCTGCCGGCGATGCGGCGGCTGGCGGCGCACACCGGCGCGACGGTCTTCCTCGGCCAGGTCGAGGCGGATGCCATCCGCATCGTGGAGATGGTGGACGTGCCGACGGAGTCCACAACGCTGCGCCTCTCGGCGCATCGGGGTACGCGCATCAACCTGTTGGCGCCGGCGACGGGCTGGGTGGTGCTGGCCGGCTGGCCCCCCGCGCGACGCGCGGCGTACATTGACCAGCGACCGCTGCCGCGCTTCACCGCGCGGTCGATCATCGACCGCGCCGCGTATCTGGCGGCCGTGGACGAGACGGCGCGGACAGGCATAGGGATGGAGTGCGAGCAGTATCTCGACGGGGTCAATGCCGTGGCGGCGCCGATCCATGGATTGGGCGGCGAGCTGGCAGCCGTGATGTGGATTGTCGGCTTCAGCAGCTGCTTCAATATGGCCGCGATGGGGCGCGCCGGCACGGCGCTCCGTGAGGAGGCGCTGGCCATCGAGAAGGCGCTGGGAGGCGCCGAATGAGCTGTTCGTAAGACGGGAGATGGGCCATGAGCGAGCCAACCGGGAGCGAGCCCGACGCGGGGGAGTCGCGGTACGAGCGGGGTCTGCGGGTGCGGCGCGAGGTGCTCGGTGCGGAGTACGTGGCGCGGGCGTTGGCGGGGGCGACGGAGCTCGACGCCGACTTTCAGCGCTTCCTCACCGAGACCGCCTGGGGAACGCTCTGGGCGCGCCCAGACCTCGATCGGCGCACGCGCAGCCTGATCACCATCGGCATCCTGGCGGCGCTAGGGCGGCGGGAGGAGCTGCTCGTGCACCTGCGCGCGACGCGGAACACGGGCGCGAGCGAGAGCGACATCGCGGAGGCCCTGCTCCACGTGGCCGTCTACGCCGGCATTCCGGCCGCCAACGCCGCGTTCGCCGCCGCCAAAGCTGAGCTGGCGGGTCCGGGGGAGGGGAAGCGTGCTGATGGAGACGAAGAGCGCGGGCGGGCGGCGCGGAGGAAGGGGAGATCCCGGTGAGCACCACGACAATTGGCGCGATCGTCCGTGGCGATCGCGAGGTCTTCCCGCCGTATCTGTACTCGGCCTACCGCTCGACCGTCAAGCGGGCGCCGAGCCAGCCGCTGGTGGATGTGCCGCTCACCATCACCGAGCTGACCGGACCAGGCGCGGTCATCAGCGCGGTGATGACCGAGGACGCCGACCTGACGCGGAACGCCGGGACCGGCGGCGAGGCCATCGGCCAGCGCGTCATTGTGACCGGGCGCGTGATGGATGAACACGGCCGGCCAGTACCACACACGCTGCTGGAGATCTGGCAGGCCAACGCGGCGGGGCGGTACATTCACCGCAACGATCAGTGGCCGGGGCCCCTTGATCCCAACTTCCTCGGCATCGGGCGGTGTCTGACCGACGCGAACGGCGACTACCGGTTCCTGACCATCCGGCCGGGTGCGTATCCCTGGAAGAACCACCCCAACGCCTGGCGGCCGGCGCACATCCACTTCTCGCTGCTGGGACCGTCGTGGGTCTCACGGTTGGTGACCCAGATGTACTTCCCCGACGATCCGCTCCACGCGCGCGACCCGATCTTCGCGGCGGTGCCCGAGGCGGCGCGGTCGCGGCTCATCGCCGCGTATGACCATGACGTGACCGAGGCGGAGTGGGCGCTCGGATGGCGCTGGGACATCGTGCTGCACGGGCCCCGCGCGACACCGTTCGAGGCGCCAACCGCGGCGACGACCGACGGGCAGGGCGCGCGGAGTGCGCCGGGCGCGCCCGGCGTGGATGGCACAACGGGGAGCGAGGTCGGCGGGTGACGGAGCCCAAGACGGAGGCGGCGCATGGCCACGCGGGGGGAGCGCGCGCACGGCCCGACGGGCTGACGCCCTCCCAGACGGTCGGTCCATTCTTCCTCGACGGCCTGCTGCGGCCCGACACACGTCGGAATGTGCTGGTCGTGCCAGAAACGTCGGGCGTGCGCATCCGCATCGAGGGGCGTGTGCTGGACGGCGACGGCGCGCCCGTTCCCGACGCGCTGATTGAGGTCTGGCAAGCGGACGCGGACGGGCATTACTGTCAACCGGACGACGCCAGCGTGATTCCGGGGAACGTTCCAGTTTTCATCGGGTTTGGACGCGCCGGCACGGACAACGCCGGCACGTTTTGGTTCGAGACGATCAAGCCGGGTGCGGTACCCTATGACGGCGATTCGACGCAGGCGCCGCATATCGGTGTCATCGTGGGCGCGCGTGGGTTGCTGAACCATCTGGTGACGCGGCTCTATTTCGCCGACGAACCGGCCAACGAGCGCGATCCGGTGCTGGCGCGGGTACCGGCGGAGCGGCGGGGAACGCTGCTTGGGAGGCCAGGGGCCGCGGAGGGGCAGGCGGTGTATCGCTGGGACATCATCTTGCATGGGGTGGGCGAGACGGTGTTCTTCAACGTGTGAGGGGCGAGGGCCCCCTCCCCCAGCGCCCAGTGGGGGACCCCAGCCCCGCCCCCGTGCGGGGGAGAGGGGAGCCAGGTCCAGGTGGCCCACACCATCGGAGATCGGTCGGTGGCCAGCGCCGCCAACGATGTTGGCGCGGACCCATGCCTACGCCATCGGAGATCCGTCCGTTGATTGGGCACTACCCCACGAAGGAGCGGGCCGCGATGG
Organism: Ktedonobacterales bacterium; assembly: GCA_025450405.1. Lineage (GTDB taxonomy): Bacteria > Chloroflexota > Ktedonobacteria > Ktedonobacterales > JADMIN01 > JANWHL01. Next base: position 90 of record JANWHL010000217.1, on the reverse strand, counting down.
AGGCGACCGATGCCCTGTTCAGCACACCCGCGATGATGGATGTCTGGTCGGGTGCGGCGCGAGTGCGGGGGATGCTGGCGTTTGAGGCGG
>JANWHL010000216.1 GCA_025450405.1 Ktedonobacterales bacterium | reverse complement strand
TCCAGCTGGCGGGGTAGCCCATCTCGTAGCCGGTGGCGGTATCCACGTACGCGCTCAAGCCGGCGCCCACCGCGCTGGTGGGGCTCGGAAGGGGCGTAACGGTTGGAGTCGGGGGCACGGCCGTGGGGCGTGTGGCCGCCTCGGGGCCGCTCGAAGCGCTGGAGATCAGCAGGGGCGCCGCCAGCGCCAGCACGGCCACAATCAGGCCGATCAGCGTCACCCGCGACCGGTGCGCCGGCGACCGGCGCGCCACGGCGGCCACGGGCGCGGCATGGGCATCATCCGTCACGGCCTCGGCAGTGCCCGTGGCCACGGCCCTGGCGGTGTCCTTGGGGGCGCCTTCCGTGTTGGTGACACCCGACGCGCTCGGCGTTTTCGACGCGCTCGCCAGCCGCCCATCCGCGGGCGGCTGGTCCATTTCGGGCTCGTGCAGGGGTGGTTCCGCGAGCTTCGTGAGGTCGCCCCCCTCCTTATGGGTTCGATCGCCGGCATCCCGATCGATACGCCGCCGATCAGCCCGGTCGTCCCGATCATCCTGATCTGGCCCCGCGCCAGGGTCGTGAACGACCTCGTCAACGACCTTGTCAACGACCTTGGCCATGTCCACACGCCGCGCGGCGGATTCAGTTCCACCTACGGCGCCGGACGCGCCAGAGCCCGGCCGGCCGGCGACCGTCGTAGCGGTCCACGCGGCAACCTGTGTGCCAGCCTCAGCCGTGATGGCTCCCAAACACACCGGACACACGCCGAAGCGTCCCATAGCCGCGGCCCCACAGGTCGGGCAGGTGAGCGCCGGCATATGCCCCTCCCCACCAGTCCCCACCGCGAACACGCCGCCTCGCCGGGGTATTATACCGTAGAATGACCCGGTTGAAAATGCCGCCAGACCCACCAGGACCGTCGGGCCTAACCGGCTCGGAAAAGGAGAACGCCATGGAGCGCGTGGAGCGCAAGGACAAGACGCGGGACATAGCGCGGGACAAGCCGCGGGACCCGTCTCGCCAGCCGCCCACTGGCGCGCCCGCGGCCGGGTCGGAGCCACCCGCTGGCGCGGGCGACCGCATGCGCGATCTGATCTCACTCTGCAAGCGCCGCGGCTTCCTCTTCCCAAGCAGCGAGCTCTATGGCGGCCTGAACGCGTGCTGGGACTACGGTCCCCTCGGCGTGGAGCTGAAGAACAATGTGAAATCGGCATGGTGGGACGCGCTGGTCCGCCAGCGCGACGACGTGGTGGGACTGGACGCCGCCATCCTGATGGCGCGCCGTGTCTGGCAGGCCTCGGGGCACGAGGCGGTCTTCACCGACCCCATGGTGGACTGCACCGCGTGCCAGGGCCGATTCCGCGCGGACCACGTGACCGAGGAGCTGGGAAGCCTCGAGGTCTGCCCAAACTGCGGCGCCCGCGGCACCCTCACCGAGCCACGCCAGTTCAACCTGATGTTCAAAACCTATATGGGACCGGTCGAGGAGGACGCGGCGCTGATCTACCTGCGCCCCGAGACCGCACAGGGTATCTACGTGAACTTCCAGAACGTCCAGCAGAGCATGCGCCTGCGGCCGCCCTTTGGCATCGCGCAGATCGGCAAGGCGTTCCGCAATGAGATCAGCCCCGGCAACTTCACCTATCGGACCCGCGAATTCGAGCAGATGGAGATGCAGTACTTCGTAGAGCCCGGAGAGAACGAGCGCTGGTTCGACTACTGGCGCGAGCGGCGCTGGCAGTGGTACGTGGACCTCGGCCTCCATCCCGAGCACCTGGCCTGGCACGAGCACGCCGAGGACGAGCGCGCGCACTACGCCCGCGCGGCCGTGGACATCTACTACCAGTTCCCCTTCGGCGCTCACGAGATGGAGGGCATTCACGACCGCACCGACTTCGACCTGAAGCGGCACCAGGAGTACAGCAACAAGGACCAGTCGTACTACGATGACGCGACGAAGCGCCGCTACATCCCGTACGTGGTCGAGACCTCCGCCGGGGCGGACCGCGCCACGTTGGCCTTCCTCTGCGATGCCTATGACGAGGACGTCGTGGAGGGCGATACGCGCGTGGTGCTGCGGCTGAGCAAACGTCTGGCCCCGGTGAAGGTGGCCATCCTGCCCCTCTCGAAGAAGCCGGAGCTCGCGGCGGTGGCGCGCGAGGTGCGCGAGGTGGTCCGACCGCTTGGCACGACCCAGTACGACGAGACCGGGGGCAGCATCGGCAAGCGCTATCGCCGCCAGGACGAGATCGGCACGCCCTACTGCGTGACGGTGGACTTCCAGAGCCTGGAGGATCGGCAGGTGACCATCCGCGAGCGCGACAGCATGCGCCAGCGCCGGGTACCCATCGCGGAGCTGCGGGCGACATTGGCGGCGGACCTGGCGTCGTGAGGCCGCCATCGAGTGGGCCGGTCACACGTCTGGCGAAGGAGGGCGATCATGAGTCTGGACGAGGCGCTCGGCCTCTGGGCGGAGGCCGCGCAGGACATGGCGAGCGCGGGACTCTCGCGCGCGGCGGGCCTGCACTTCAACTGCGCCGATCTCTGTAACCAGGTGGCGGAGAAGGCGGTGCAGGCGGTCTATCTGCTCCGGCACGACCGCCGGGCACCCTACGACCACGACCTCCATGCGCTGGGCGATCTGGTAGACGCGCCGCCCGATGTGCTGGCGGCGCTGGACGCGCTGACGCCCTACTATCCCGGCACGTTCCTGGCGCACACGCCCGCCGAACAGGCCGACGACGCGATCACCGGCGAGACGGTGGCCGAGCTGATGGACCACGCGCGGCTGGTGCTGCGCTGGGCCCGCGGCATCGTACTGACGGCGGGGTAAGCGAAGCATCACAATGAGGACACAGAGGACATAGAGGGACGACGAGAGGAGCGGAGAGAAGAAACGTTAACCGCCGAGGCCGCGGAGGACGCAGAGAGGGACGGAGGACGGACGAAATGACCACGGAGGCGCGGAGATTTCTCGGCGGACTACGGAACACCCTGGGGAGCAACGGCAAGCGGGGAGGCGGCCAGCATGGGAACGACGGAGGATACGGTGAAGCCGGCGCGCGCGCCAAAGCGGCCGGCGACGCCCAGGGCGCCTGAGCTGCCGGCCGGCTGGGTGATGCCCCGCTACGACGGCGGCGGCATCGCCAACATCGGAAGCACAGTGCTCTCGCATTTCGGCGTGGAGGCGCCGCTCCCGCCGCTCGCGGCGGAGGCGCTGCCGCCCGCGCTCATCCATGGCGCGCGGACCATCATCCTGCTGGTGCTGGACGCGCTGGGCTACGAGCAGTTGCGCGCGCGCCTGGCCGAGGGCACCGCGCCGCGCCTGGCCGAGCGGCTGGCCCACGGCGGCGCGACGCTGGCGCCGCTCACCTCCGTCTTCCCCTGCACCACCTCCGCCGCGCTGACCACCCTCCACACCGGCGCGCTCCCGGCGCGCCACGGCATGCTGGGTTTCACGCTCTACCTCCCCGACCGCGGCGCCGTCTACAACATGGTCTTCTTCAAGCCGGAGTGGCAGGCGGGACCAGAGCTCGCCCCCGAGGGCTTCGTGCCCGAGCCGACGCTGCCCCAGCGCCTGGCATCCGCCGGCGTGGCCAGCCAGGATGTCAACCTTTCAGCTCTGGTGGGGACCGCGCTCTCACGCATCTTCACCGCTGGCGCCACGACCTGGTCCTATGTGACCAGCGCCGACATGGCCGTGCGTGTGCGCCGGCTGGCGGAGGCGGCCGACGGCCCCACCTTCATCTTTGCCTACTGGCCATCGGTGGACGCGATCGCGCACCGCTATGGTCCCGGCTCCGACGAGCACCGCGCCGAGGTGGCGGCGCTGGACTTCATCTTGGACCGCGAGTTGCTGGGCCGCCTCCCGCCCGACACCCTGCTGCTGGTCACCGCCGACCACGGCCAGATGACGACTTCCCGCGAGCGAACTATCCTGCTCCATGAGCATCCCGCGCTGCTGGAGCATCTGGCGGCACCGCCCGCGGGCGAGCGGCGTGTGGTCTATCTGCGTGTGGCGCCGGAGCACCGCGCCTGGGTGCGCGACTACTTCGCCAGGAACTTCGCGGACGCGGCCTTCGTCCTGGCGCGCGAGGAGGCCGCCGCGCTCGGGCTCTACGGCCTGGATCCGCTGCCACCGATCGCGCGCGAGCGCATCGGCGACCTGATCGTGCTGGGGCGCGACGACTGGCAACTGCCCTTCCTCCACAACGTGGACCACCGCGCCGAGCCCTTCAAGCACCTGAGCATCGGTGCGCACGGCGGCCTGACCCCCGCCGAGATGCTGGTGCCCCTCATCGCCATCCGTGGCTGAGCGCCCGCCATCCGTGGCTGAGCGCCCGCCGTCCGTGGCTGACGGCAGCGGGGGCCGAGCACATGACCGGGCGGTCAAGTCTACGGCGAGCGGAGTGGTATAGCAAGCTGTCGCCCTGAAAAGACGCGGGTAATCTCGTGCCGCGCGGCTTGCCGGCATCTGGAGACGCGGCTGGACGTCTCCGTCTACGCGGTCCATTGGCGTGGACCATTATTGGCGTGGACTATTTCGGAAGCGGGATGAGGACAAACGCCCCTTGGAATCGGGATGAGTCCCTTTCTCTCCCTCCTCTGTGTCCTCCGTTTCCTCATTGTGAATCTCTCTGGACTCCCTCACCCCTGATGGCGGCGGACCGCGGCGATCACCGTCTCGTGCTCGGGGAACCCACCCTCGCGCGCCATCGAGTGGACCAGCTCGCCATCCACCGTCACATCGAACGTGCCCTCGTACCAGGGGATGATCTCGATGCCCGCCAGCTCGTGGCGAAACGCGCGCATGAGCGCGTCGGCGAGCGCGAGCGTCATCGGCTCGTAGCCGCACTCCGAGCAGTACGAGATCGTCACCTTGATGGGTCGCGCCGCCATACCGCCTCCTCTTTCCCCATTCGCTCCACCGTGTTCCACACCCTCCGGCTCACCGCACCACCGCGCGGCGCGACCCTCGCCTCGGCTCCCCTCCCTGTCGCAACGGGGAGGGGCCGGGGTCCCCCACTGGGGGCGGGGGTCCCCCACTGGGGGCTGGGGGAGAGGACCTCGCCCCGTGGACCAATCCGTGCGGGATCGCTCAGTGACTCCCACGCGCGCAGAGAGCGCCCCGCGGCCGCCGCGCCGCGGCCGGGCGCTGTGCTACAGTAAGAGCGGCGTGACCCGTGGAGCACGGCGTCCGGGATGGCCGGGCGCGAGGCATGGGTGAGAGCGAGCATGTGCTCGTGGCCACCAGTTCGGTCGTTCCGCGTGAATACAGGAGGATGGTCGCATGGCTTTTGAGCTTCCACCGCTGCCCTACGAGTACAATGCGCTGGAGCCATACATCGATGAGCAGACGATGCATCTGCATCACGACAAGCACCATCAGGCGTACGTCAACAACCTCAACACCGCCCTCGAGAGCGCGCCCCAACTGGCGAGTCTCTCAGTGGACCAGTTGATGCGCCGCATCACCGACGTGCCGGACACCGTGCGGACGGCGGTCCAGAACAACGGCGGCGGTCATTCCAACCACTCGATGTTCTGGCAGATCATGGGCCCCAACGGCGGCGGCCAGCCCAGCGGCTCCCTCGCCCAGGCCATCACGACCACCTTCGGTTCCCTCGACCAGCTCAAGACGGCCTTCAACGACGCCGGCGCCAAGCGTTTCGGCTCGGGCTGGGCCTGGCTGGTGCTGAACGCCCAGGGCCAGCTCCAGGTGATCTCCACGGCCAACCAGGACAGCCCGCTCATGCAGGGACTCTACCCGGTGATGGGCAACGATGTCTGGGAGCACGCCTACTATCTGAAGTATCAGAACCGCCGGCCCGATTACCTCAACGCCTGGTGGAACGTGGTCAACTGGACCGCCGTCCAGCAGCGCTTCGACCAGGCGCAACAGGGTGGAGGCGCCTAGCGCGGGTTGGGAGTCCTCACCCCCTGCCCCCTCTCCCTCCGGGGAGAGGGGGTTCCGTGTCTCCGCACACGGGCGCGGCTTACTCGCCGTCGGTGCCCGGCGTCGCCGGGGTAGCGGGGATGGGCACCGATGCCACGTCTACTGTGCCGCCCGGTGTCGCCATCGGGATGGTGACTGGCCGCGAGGAATCGCGATGGGGTGGGGGCGGGGCTACGAGCCAGTAGAGCGAGCGGTAGCGCGCCGGACGCCGCGGCCGATACGCTGGGATCGCGCGGGCGGCCACATCCGGACCACCCGCCGCGACGGCGGGAGCGCCAGCGGGACGATCCAGCAGGTCCAGCATCCAGTTCACACTCTGCGCCACACCCTCCACCATCAGGTAGCCGGACGGCTTCACCGCGTCGCCCACCAGATAGAGACCCGCGAGATCGCCCACCGGCGAGACATCCTCGCCCTGCACGATCCGGTTGACCGGCCACTCGCCGCGGTACTGGCTCATCGTGAGCACGGTGACATGGGTGCCGAAGTCGTCGCCAAACAGCCGCCGCAGATCCGCCCGCGCCGCCTCGCGCTCGACGTTCACGTCGTCGCCACGCATGATCTGGTGGGTGATGAGCAGGTGTTTGCCCGGCGGAGCCAGCCGGCGGTCGCTGTTGCTCGGCTGGACGATGCCGGCGATGCGCTCGGTGTCCAGGCAGTACATGATCCCCTTATGCCCGATGATCGACCGGTCGCTCAGCAGATGGACCTTCAGGCCGCTGGCCTCGCGCCGCACGGCCCCGTGGCCTTCGCCGCTGGCCGCGTTCGGGCGCTCCAGGCCGGCCGCTCCATCCGCCCCATCGCCAGCCGTGGAGCCGTCGCCAGCCGCCACCAGCCGTCGCGTGGCGGCGGGGCCAATATTGCTCACCACCAGCGGCGCGCGCAACAGCAGGTCCTCGTCGCGATCGCGATCGCGCACGCGCAGCCCGGTAACCCGCCCATCCTCGCTCTGGATCTCCAGCACATCGTGGCGCAGGCGCAGGTCGCCGCCATCCGCGCGCACCCGCCGCTCCAGCTCGCCGGTGACCGCCGCGCACCCGCCATCCACGATTCCCGGCGCGCCGTAGCGCAGCATGTTCTTGGCCGTCAGGACGACCTCGGGGTACGAGATGTCCGCCAGGTCCACGCTCAGCGCGAAGTGACAGATGCGCTCGAAGTAGGCATAGACCTCCGGCGAGCGCTCGCGCGAGACGCGACGTGAGAGCCAGCTCTGGAATGAGCGCGCGCGGTCCTCGGGGCGGGATCGCGCCAGCATCATCTCGCCGCCCAGGCGCAAGAGCTCGGCGAACTGGCGCGCGCCCAGCACCGCCGCGAGCTGGAGCACCGAGCGGCAGACGTATTGCCGCCCACGCACATGGAAGGACGCGAACACCTCGGCGTCGTGCACACGGTGGGGCACGCCCAGCGCGCGCAGCATACCCGCCAGCTCCCCATTGGAGCCGAAGGGCAGCATATGCACAGCCCCCGTGCTGACCTGCGCCCCCTGGAAGGTTTTGGCGGTAAAGCGGCCGCCGGGATGCGCCAGCCGCTCGACCACAGCCACCGTCTGGCCGCGCCGGAGGAACCGCGCGGCGGCGAGCAGTCCGCCCAGGCCCGCGCCGATCACAATGACGTCGTAGTCGCGTTCTCGCATGGAAGCTCTCTAGGACTCGGCGGCCGAGGTGGGGGCCAGCGCGGCCAGCCGGGTGCGCAGCTCCTCCAGCGCGGCGGCGAGATCATGTGTCACCCGCAGGGCATGCGCCATGTCGCCGGAGCGAGCCGCGAGCGCCGTCACGTAGTCGAGATGGCGCGGGTTCTCCGCCGCCTGGTTGGCCACCTGGATCAGATCATCCAGTGGCGCCGAGGCGTCGCCTGGGGCCGCGCCCGGACCGCCAGCGCCGATCGCGGCCAGTGCCTGGGCCGCCCGCGCGCTCAGGTCCGCCAGCTCCGCCCGCAGATGCTCGGTCTCGCGTTCGGATTCAGTGGTGTACTGGGCGAGCGCCTCGCTGACTGCCACCAGCTGCGAGCGCAGCTGCGCCACGGCGCCCGCCGGGTGGTCATCGGCCGCGGTCTCGCGCAGCCGGCGGGCCGTCTTCTCCGCCCGCACCGGCGCGTCGGGGTCCCAGCTGGGGTCGGGGGCGACAGGGCTGGAGACGACTGGCGGCGCCGTCATCACGGTGTCCATGGCGGCGATCGCGTCGCGGTCGGGCAGCGCCGGCTCTGGGATCGACATGTCCGGAGCGGCGGCGGGCGGCGCGGGCGCGACCACCGTCTCCATCGCGTGGTCGGGTCCGTAATCTCCCACTGGCTCCGGAGCGGAC
>JANWHL010000215.1 GCA_025450405.1 Ktedonobacterales bacterium | reverse complement strand
GGGGGCCCCCCAGCCCCCAGTGGGGGACCCCAACCCCCCCGTCGGGGACCCCACTCCCCCAGTGGGGGACCCCAGGCCCCCACGGGGGGACCCCAAGCCCCCAGTGGGGGACCCCAAGCCCCCAGTGGGGGACCCCATGCCCCCACTGGGAGACCCCAAATCGTTCTCGCGGATTCCGCGCTGGGCGAGGTGCCCACGGATCCCGACCGTCTGCTCATGGCCGCATGCTACCCGGGCTGCCCGCCCGAGGCGCTCTTCGACCACTGGACCATCCCCGCGCTGCTCACCCGCTGGTGGCCGCAAGTGGCCGAGACCGACCCGCGGCCCGGCGGCACGTACCACCTGGCGTGGCCGCTGCCGGACTGGCATCTGCGCGGGGCGTACACGGTGGTCGAGCCGGGCGCGACGCTGGCCTTCACCTGGCGCTGGGATCACGAGCCGGCCGATATGCCAACGCGCCGGGTTGTGGTCACCTTCGAGCCGCTGCCCGGCGGCGGCACGCGTCTCTGCGTCGCCCACGGCCGCTATGGCGCCAGTGCCGCCGAGGCGGACGCGCGCGCCGGCCACCTGGCGGGGTGGACGCACTTCCTCGCGCGGCTGCAAGAGCTGACGTGCGCCAGGGCCGCGTGAAATCGCGGGAAGCCCCGTGACGGCGCGCCGTCAGCGTTGGGCCTGAACATGCCGACGATCACGGGCGCGCGACCATGGGCGAGGGCCGTGGTGGGGCGAGGATGCGGAAGTGAAGTGCCGCGTGTACGTGCCATGGCGGCCGGCCGCCAGTGGTCCGGCTGAACATGACGGTGGCCACCAAGGGGGGGCCGGGTGGTGGAGCGAGGAGGCGCCCTGAAGGACGCGGCGAATCCGCAGCGGCGCGCGGGGTGGTGGGGGGCCGCGGGCGGTTTTCGAGGGAAGCCCCATGACGGCGCGCCGTCAGCGATGGGCCCGCAAATCGCGGCGGGACGGGCAGCGGCGCCTCGACCACAGGGCTATTTACGGGAGAATCCTGAGCTGCCGGTGCGGTGCGGAGCACTGAAGATTGGGAGCGACCACGGGTAAGCGCGACAGCGAGGGGCAAGCGCGGTGGTTGGGCGAGGATGCGGAAGTGAAGTTCCGCGTGTAATCCTGAGCTTGGGGCAGGGCGCGGGGCACCAGGCGGGGAGGCGCAGGTCTGGCAACGGCGTGTCCTTGGGGCTAAGTTCAGGCGAAACATGAATGGCGAGCGGGGCGCCAGTGCGGCCGCTGAAACTGGCGAGTGGCGGCGGGGGCGGGCGTGGTGGTGGGGCGAGCAGGCGCCCTGACGGACGCGGCCACGCATGGTTACGGCCGGGATCAGGCGACCAAGTTGCCGGGGACTGGGACGCGACGAGCGGGGACCGCATCGGGTGGCGTGCCGTGGAGGGTTGACGGACGGCAGCGCTTCTGCCATGCTGGCGCCGGAGATCTATCAGTGTCGGAGGGAGCATGTCCGTGCGCGCGCCAGGGACGGATGGAGCACGCGAGTCTACGCGCGTCATCACTTCGTTCATATTCGTGCTCGTTGTGCTCGCGTTTGGCGAGGTCTGCCTTCTGGGGTTTGCTTTGTGGTGGACCTGGCAAGTAGGCTAGTCGGGCGACTGGGGCGAGTTCTGGAAATTTGCTTGGGATGCGGCGTTGTTTCCGCTCATGCTACTCGGGTTGGCCGCGTGCCTCCGCTCGCGTGTTCGACATTGGGAGGCTGTATGCTTCGAGGAATATCACGGCCCCGCGAACGCCGTTGCCCGAGGATGTCGACAATCCGCTTGCCACCGCCCTGATGCCAAATTTCCGCCGACAATTGCGCCAGTTTGTGGTAGTGGCTGGGACATGCGTGGTGCTGATTGGTGTCCTGCTCGCCGCCGCCTTGATCCTGCAACACCTCCCCGCGCGTTAGCGCACCATCCTGCCGGGTGGCTTGCGCGCCACCACGAGCCTACCGTCTCCGCCCTCTCCGTGACCGCTGTGATCTCTGTGGTTCATTCCTCCGCGTCTCCATCCGCGGTCATTCGTCCTCGTGGTACTTTCGCTCGCCCGCACGGATCGCTACAGCCAGGCGGTTCTCGTTGGGCGCGAGGGGGCAGACCCAGCGCGGATCGTAGGCGCAGGAGGGATTGTAGGCGTAGTTGAAATCGAGCAGGATGCGGCCGCCCGCATAGCCTATAGGCGTTGCCGCGCCGGCGGCGGGCGGCGCCGGCGCGCCCGCCGCGTCCAGCGGGATGAAGTCGCTACCCTTCACCGTGTCGAAGAGGTAGCGCCCGCCGCCATAGCTCTCGGCGGGGCAGGTGGCGTCGCGGAACGGCAGGAAGAGGCCCCCGCCGTAGACGTCGATCCAGTAGACGATTAGCTCCAGCGGCGTGCCCTCGATGGTGAAGCGGACGCGCCCCGCGCGGTGGAAGCGCATGGTGTGGGGACCGCTGGCCTCCATCTCCTGGTCGGCGGGATCCGTCTCGGGCGCGAGCGTCGCCTCCTGCCGCAGCGCGGGGTTGTAGGCGAAGTAGCGCAGGCCGGTGAAGTGGGCGCGGTCATCTGGTCCCAGCGCCGACTGCGGGTGGTGCGCGAAGAGGGCATCCTTGGCCGCACGGAAGCGGGCCTGCGTGTCCGCCTCGTCCTGGCCCACGCGCAGTGCCTCGGCTCGGCGGCGGTACATCTCCGCGACGCGCCGCCGGTAGTCGTACAGGTCCAGCCAGGTGGCCGTCGCCGTCGCGTGCTCGCTCTCGTCCATCGCTGAGTTCCTCCTCCCACGCGGCGCCGCGCGCCGCTTTCACGGGCCTCGCAACGGGGCGCGGCACCCGAGGGGCGCGCCGGAGTATACCCCATAGGCATCAACCCAAGACCGGCTGGGCGGCAGGACGTTGGCTGGGGGATGCGGCGCCGGGGCACGCGTTCAGGTCGCTGGCGGGCCGAGCGTCTGGCGAGGATGCGGAATTGAAGTTTCGCGTCTAAGTGCCATGGCGGCGAGCCGCCAGCGAGACGGCTGAAAATGGGCGCGACCTCGGGCGGGCGCGGTGGTATGGCGAGGATGCGGAATTGAAGTGCCGCGTGCACTCCTGAGCTTCAGGTGGGTCGTGGGGAATGGGCACGCGGGGCGAGCGTCGCAGCCAGGGGCGGGCGGGGTGGTACAGCCAGGAGGCGCCCTGAAGGACGCGGCGAATCCGCGCTGGCGAGCGGGGTGGGTGGGGGCCGCGGGCGATTTTCGGAAGAATCCCGCGCTCGCGGGGGGGGCATGACGGGCGTATGGCCGACAAGGTGTACAGGATACATTGCTTGCTCATAAGTTGAAGTCTAGAGGGCGCGCCAGAGTATACCGCTGCGACGGCTCGACCGTGGCGCGCGGGGCGTATGACCGGAAGACCCATGGCCATGCGCCGTGGAACCGATCTTCCGAATCGAGTGCTCCTCTGCCGGTTCTCCTGGCGCGCATGGGCGATGATCGGTATGACTATGCTGAGGGAAGCATCACCGCGCGCGACGGCGCGTGGCACTGTTCTCCGCCCCTCTGTGCGCCCCCAGTGGGGGACCCCGGCCCTGCGGACCTCTCCCCCAACCCCTCCCCGACGCGGGGAGGGGAGCCAGATGTCCCCGGCCCCCGTGGGTGACCCCGGCCCCCGTGGGGGACCCCGCCTCATTGTGAACGCTCTGTCCTGAATTGGAGGTCCATGTGCCTGCTGACAACGCGCTGGGCGTGCCAGATGGAGCCGCCGCGCCTGAAGGCGATGGCGTGCGCGAGTTCGGCTTCGAGACCCGCGCGGTCCACGCCGGCCACCGGCCCGATCCCTACACCGGCGCCTCGGCGGTCCCGATCTACCAGAGCTCCGCCTTCGTCTTCGAGGATACCGATACCGCCGCCGCGTACTTCAACCTTCAGGAGTACGGCAACATCTACTCCCGCATCATGAACCCCACGGTGGCGGTCTTCGAGGAGCGCATCGCCAGCCTGGAGGGCGGCGCGGGCGCGGTGGCCTTCGCCAGCGGTATGGCCGCGCAGGCGGCGGTCTTCTTCACCTTGGTGCGGCCGGGCGACCACATCGTCGCCTCGCAGGCGATCTACGGCGGGACCATCACTCAGCTCAAGCACACGCTGGCGAAGCTCTCGGTGGACGTCACCATGGTGGACCCCGATGATCCCGCGGCCTGGCGCGCCGCCGTTCGCGACAGCACCAAAGCGTTCTTCGGTGAGACCATCGGCAACCCCGGTGGCAACATCCTCGACATCCAGATGGTGGCGGGCATCGCTCACGAGCACGGGATCCCGCTGATCGTGGACAACACCTTCGCCACGCCGTACCTCTGCCGGCCCATGGAGTGGGGCGCCGACATCGTCGTGCACTCGGCTACCAAGTACATTGACGGCCACGGCACCAGCATCGGCGGTGTCGCGGTGGATTCCGGCACCTTCGATTGGTCCAACGGGCGCTTCCCCAGCATCGCGGAGCCCTCGGCCGCCTATCATGGCCTCGCCTTCCACGAGACCTTCGGCGTCTATGGCTTCCTGATGAAGCTGCGCGCCGAGACGCTGCGCGACCTGGGCGCCGCGCTGAGTCCGTTCACCGCCTTCCTCTACGCGCTGGGCCTGGAGACGCTGCCCGTGCGTATGGACCGCCACGTCGCGAACGCGCTGGCGGTGGCGCGCTACCTTGAAGGGCATCCGATGGTCGAGCGCGTGCGCTATGCCGGCCTGGAGTCCAGCCCATACCTCGCGCTGGCCCAGCGCTATCTGCCGCGCGGCGCGGGCGCCGTCTTCGCCTGCGATCTCCGCGGCGGGCGCGAGGCGGGCCAGCGCTTCATCGAGTCCTTGCGCCTCTGGAGCCACCTGGCCAACGTCGGCGACGCCAAGAGCCTGGTGATCCATCCCGCCAGCACAACGCACCGTCAGCTGAGCGATGAGGAGCTGCCGGCCACCGGCGTCACACCTGGCACGGTCCGCCTCTCGGTGGGCCTGGAGACCCCCGACGACCTGATCTGGGACCTCGAACGGGGGCTGCGCGCGGTGGAGCGGCTCGTCGCGCGCCAGAGCGAGCCCGCGGCCGCCGGTATCGTGGGGCAGGGGTGAGGACAGAATGTATCACAATGAGGACACAGAGGACACGAAGGGAACAGAGAGACGGAGAGGGACGGAGATTTAACCGCCGAGGGCGCAGAGGACGCGGAGAGGAAACGCGGAGGACGCGGAGAGGAGCCGGGGGAGGGATGAGTAGAACTATCCGCGGAGTCCGTGATTCGAGGCGGAGTTCGATTCCGCATGTTCGCCCCGCCACTCAGCGCGCTCTTGTCTGGAACGGTTTGCCCGCCCTCGCCCCACCACCCGTAGCGTCCTCACTTCGAACGGCTCGCCGACCCTCGCCCTATCACCGAGCCCGCCCTCGCCTTTGGTGGTTTGCGCGGCCCGAGCAAATGAAAGGTTGACAGTGCTATGGAAATGACCACGCCAGTGCCTGGCCCCACGCCAGATGCCGCGCTGAACGGCGCCGCGGCCAGCGCCGCGCCGTTCGATCTGGCGCGCTACCAGGACACGCGGACGATTCGCGACCTGATGCGCACCGCGCGCACGGTGGCTATCGTCGGGCTCTCGCCCAGTCCGCTGCGGGCGAGCAACTTCGTCGGCTTCTACCTTCAGCGCCACGGCTACCGCATCGTGCCGGTCAACCCCAAGGAGACCGAGATCCTGGGCGAGCGGTGCTACCCTTCGTTGACGGATATCCCCTTCACGGTGGATGTGGTGGACGTCTTTCGCGCGCCCGCAGCGGTCCCCGCGATCGCGGCCGAGGCGGTCAAGATCAGCGCGCGGGCGCTCTGGCTGCAATTCGGAGTGATCAGCCCGGAGGGGGCGG
>JANWHL010000214.1 GCA_025450405.1 Ktedonobacterales bacterium | reverse complement strand
TTCTCGGACTCCGCCTCCGTGAGCCCGTTCAGCCAGCGTGTCCCCCGCCGCCAATCCGCACCACCCACGCTCCGGGCCACATAGTCCTCGAAGGCTCGAGGACGGTACTCCGCCCACGCCGCCTCCGAGCGCGCCCGAAACCAGTCCACAAACGCCTCGCCTAAATTCGCTGGTATGTCCACGCTTCCCTCGAATTTAGGACACCTGGCATATCGCCGCGTGTCGCCTCTTCGGCATGGTCGTCCCGCCTGGCGCACCGTTCGGATGCCGACACGTTCCCGCAAATAGCCCCAGGGCCGCGCCGCGGGACCTGCGTCCCTCTTTGCTCATGGCCCCACGCCACAAGCTCAGGATTAGTCGCGGAACTTCAATTCTGCGCCCGCCCAACCACTGACTTCGCCAACCCTCGCCGGCATTTTCCGGCCCATCGCTGACGCCGCGCCGTCACGGGCTTCTCCCGGATATCGCCCAATGGTTGAGTTTTGGCCCGCGGATCAGCTCAGATGCCAGGATTCCTGTTGCCCCTTACGCCCCAGCCGCTCCCTTGCGCTCCTGATACCGCCCCCACGCGATGCCCAGCCCGTGGTACGCCGCGATGGCCACCACCAGCACCAGCCCGCCCAGCAGATAGCTCGCCAGCACATCGCTGGGCCAGTGCTCGCCCTCCAGCACACGCGAGGGCCCAATAAAAATTAGGAAGTAGAGGCAGATCACTTGGACCACACGCAAGAACACGCGCCAGTGCGGATGGACCAGCCGCTCACTAACGCTTAAATAGAGGAGAAAGCCGTAAAACGCCGTCACATGCGTCACATGCCCCGATGGAAAGCTATGCAGCCCCAGGTGGGCCACCGTGTGGATGTGCACATTGTTCGGCCGCGGCCGCGCCACCCAGCCGTTGAGCATGACATTAATCCCATCGGCGCCGAATCCGGCTAAGATGGTACAGAGTCCGGCTCGAACACGCCGGAAGATCAGCAGCGCCACGATCACCGCAATCGCCGTGGCGCCCGCGGGCGTCGGCCAATTGGCATCGCTCGCGAAGTTGATGAAGTGTACCAGCCAGGGCGCGTTCACCGAGGTGAGACCCTGGACCCATACCGCCAGCCCCACATCGCCAGGAAACGTAGCGTTTTGGTGGGCGGAGACCGCCATCACCACCAGCAGCGCCAGTCCGAGTATCCACAGAGCACCGACAATGGCGACCCGCGTCCCCGACCAGCGCGCCATCTCTTCCTGGTGGCTGGGTCCCGCGCTCAGGTCGGCATACACCCGCCGCCACCCTGGCGTGCCCGAATCGTTCCCACCCACGGGTCGGCCCGCCCGCGTCGGTTCGGGCGATGCATTCTCCGTCTGGGCCATGCCGCCTCCTTATCGCATTCCGCGTCTGGATCGCATTCCGCCTCCGGACCAGTTCCCGACCAGCCCACCATCGTCGCCGCCAAATGCCGACCGGATGGCTTGCACCAGAACACCATGCCGGCGCCCGTACAACCACGCTACCGCCGACGCCTCCGCTTGGCGCCGCCCGCGTTGCCAGTCGTGTTGCGTCGCGGCCGCGGGCCACCGCCCGCGCCATTCAGCGCCGCCGCTGGACGCGGCGGCCCAATCGTCGGATTGACCTGCGTGGGAAAGTCTTCCGGACGTTCGATGGACGGCCGCGCGAAGCGGTTGGGCCAGGCCGGCGTAGCCTCCATGTACGGCAGCGTTGGGCGGTCTTCTGGGTCGAGCGGCGTCATCGGAATGGCGCGCGGGCGCCGTTCCACGTCCCCCTCCGGCCCCATAACTCGCGCGTCGCCGAGTATCGGCTTGATGGGCGTGTACGCTTTAGGCGCGTGCGCGCTCGTGCCGCCCATGCCTCCCGACCCGCCGCCTTCGCGCGACCCATCGGCGGCGGCCGCCGCGGCCGCCCTCGCCGCGCGGTCATGCTTGATATGCCGCCGGACGTACAGGACCACCACCACCACGATGACGGCCGCGATCACCGCATCCAGCCCGTGGAAAATGCCCCCGAGGTTCTGCACGTTCTCGCCAATACGCGTCCCGATCCACGCCAGGCCCAAACTCCAGATCAGCGACCCCACGAACGTATATGCGCAGAAGCGAATGAACCCCATCCGTGCGATGCCCGCCGGCAGCGAGATGTACGTCCGCACGATCGGCAGCAACCGCGAGAAAAACGCGACCGCGCCACCATGGCGCGCGAACAGCCGGTCAGCCGTATCAGAGTCCGCTTGCGAGATGAGCACATAGCGCCCATATTTCAGCAACAGCGGGCGCCCGCCGGCCCGACCGATCCCATACGCCACCGCCGAGCCAATCAGACATCCCGTCGCGCCCGCCAACGCCACTCCTGGCAGCGAGAAACGATCGGGATACCGGAGCACGAAATACCCCGCCAGCGGCATCACGATCTCGCTCGGCAACGGGATGCAGCAGCTCTCCAGCGCCATGGCCAGAATGATCCCGAAGTACCCCGCCGTCAGGTACCACTGGTCAATCAGATGAAAGAGGGTCGCCTCAATTCCCGTCATCCACGCGCTCTCCCCCCGCGAACTCCGTCGCGGACCATTCCCCACCACTGGATCACTGGTCCACTGGACGCTCCACCTTCGGCACCCAGCCACGAGTCGAGTATATCCTAACTCGGACGGCCCCGCACCCGCCGTGGACCATCGGACGCCGCGCCGTCGCTCCAGCGCCCATGTCGTCGCGGGTGCGGCGGAGACGTCATTGTGTCCCAGTGGCATATCCCGTACCCGCATTGTGGCTCCCTTCAGAACGCCCCACGGCCATTGACACGCGTGCGCGCCGGTGGTACATTCCCCGCTGATGGCGCCGAGGGACAGGAGTACCCGGTGGCGCGCTCGCCCAGAGATCCGGCGGTTGGTGCGAAGCCGGACGAGCGCGACCGGGGAAGGCGGTCCCATGGATCGGCGCCTCGAATGAAGGTGAGCGCCCGGCGTGGCGCTAAGCGGGGTGGAACCGCGGGGGCCAGTCGAGGCTCTCGTCCCCGGCCAGCAATGTGGTCGGCGGTCGAGAGCCTTTTTGTCGCGGTACTGAATCACACGCGACTCATCACCCTCGCATCGCCGGCGGAGACGCCGCTCGCCATGCTGTACCAGCAAGATGTCATGCTCGCCCTACAACGCTTCTGGGCCGACCAGGGCTGCCTTGTCGCCGAGCCCTACGATGTCGAGAAGGGCGCGGGCACCATGAACCCGCACACGTTCTTCCGCGCGCTCGGCCCCGAGCCCTGGGCCGCCGCCTATGTCGAACCGTCGCGCCGTCCGGTGGACGCCCGTTACGGCGAGAATCCCAACCGCCTCTACCAGCACCACCAATTCCAGGTGCTCATCAAGCCCTCGCCGGACGCCATCCAGGACACCTACCTCGCCTCACTCGAAGCCCTTGGCCTCCACGCCCGCGAGCACGACATCCGTTTCGTCGAGGACAATTGGGAGTCCGCCACGCTCGGCGCCTGGGGTCTCGGCTGGGAGGTCTGGCTCGATGGCATGGAGATCACCCAGTTCACCTACTTCCAGCAGGTCGCCGGGTATGAATGCTCGCCCGTCCCGGTCGAGATCACCTATGGCCTTGAACGACTGACCAGCTACATTCAGGGCGTGGACGACGTATTCGACGTCCTCTACGCACCCGGTATCGCCTACCGCGACCTCTATCAGCACCAGGAGTACGAAAACTCAACCTACGGCTTCGAGATCGCCGACGTCGACCTTCTCACCACCCTCTTCGGCCTTTACGAGACCGAGGCCCGCCGCGTCATCAGCACCGGTCTCGTCATCCCCGCCTACGACTACGTCCTGAAGTGCTCGCACACGTTTAACCTGCTCGAAGCCCGCGGCGCCATCTCCGTCTCGGAGCGCCAGGCGTATGTCGGCCGTGTGCGCCGCCTCGCGCGCGCAGTGGCCGAGGCCTATCTTCACCAGCGTGAGGCCCTCGGCTTCCCGCTGTTGAAGCCCCTTGCCGACCGCCATTATGGTCGCGCGGCCATCGCCGCCGACGAAGCGGCCGCGTCCACCACGCCGATCGCGCCCGCCGCGCCAGGTGCGCCCATCGCGCGCGTCCCCGAAGGGAGTGCCGTGTGAGCGCATCCTCCAGCCGCGGCGCCGCCCGATCCCCACGCGACACACCACGCCGTGCGGCCGCGCCCGCTCGCCGCGACCTCCTGCTCGAGATCGGCGTGGAAGAGCTACCGGCTCGATTCTGCCAGCCCGCCCTTGATCAGCTCGCCGCCGACCTCGCCGCCGCGCTCGACGCCACCCGCCTCAGCCACGGCCCCATCGCCACCTATGGCACGCCCCGCCGCCTCGCCGTCCTGGCCCGCGGCCTGGCCGTCCGCCAGGCGGACCGCGATACCCTGGTGAAGGGCCCCCCCGCCCGCGCCGCGTTCGACGCCACCGGCGCCCCCACCCGCGCCGCCGAGGGCTTCGCGCGCGGTCAGGGGGTGGCCGCCTCCGACTTGACCATCCAGGAGGACGAACGCGGCTCCGCCTATGTCTACGCCCGCAAACACGATGCTGGCCGCGTAAGCGCGGAGATCCTCGCCACCATTCTGCCCGACATCATCGGCGCGCTCGATTTCCCCCAGTCCATGCGCTGGGGCGTTCACGACCTGCGCTTTGCCCGGCCCATTCGTTGGATCCTCTGTCTCTTCGGCAACGAGCGTGTGCCCTTCGCCCTCGATGGGATCGAAACGTCCAGCACCACGCGCGGCCACCGCACCCTCGGACCCGCCGCCCCAGTGCGCGTCCCCAATCCCAAAGCCTACCTCGTCACCCTCGCGAAAGCTGGCGTGGTCGCCGACCCCACCGAGCGCCGCGACCGCGTTTGGAGCGAGGCTAAGGCCCTTGCCGGCGACCTTGGTGGTGCCCCGCGCCACGATCCCGACCTGCTGGATGAGATCACGTGGCTGGTCGAGCATCCCCTTGCCTTCGTCGGGCGCTTTGATACCGCATACCTGGATCTACCCGCCGACGTGCTCGTGACTGAGATGCGCGTCCACCAGCGCTATATTCCGCTCTACGCCAGCGCCCCAGAGGGCGTGGACTCCGCGGACGGCGCCAGCGCTACCCACGCGCCCGTGCGCCTGCTGCCCGCATTCGTCGCCGTTCGCAACGGCGGCGACCTCAACCTGGACACCGTCCGCCACGGCAACGAAAAGGTGCTCCGAGCCCGCCTGGCCGATGCGCGCTTCGTCTGGGACGAGGACCGCCGCCGCCCGCTGGTATCGCGCGTGGACGACCTCCGGCGTGTCGTCTTCCAGGAGCGCCTTGGCAGCCAGTACGATCGCACCGCCCGCATCGAGCGCCTCGCCGCCATCATCGGCGAATCACTGGACCTCGACCAGCACACCCGCGCCCTCATCGCCCGCACCGCCCACCTGGCCAAGTGCGACCTCGCCACCCTCATGGTTGGCGAGTTCCCCGAGCTCCAGGGCATCATGGGCCGCGAATACGCGCGCGCCGACGGCGAAGACGCCGCGGTCGCTACTGGCATCGCCGAGCACTACCAGCCCCGCACCGCCGCCGACGACCCTCCAGTCTCCCTCACGGGCATCGCCGTTGGCCTGGCCGACCGCCTCGACACCCTGGCGGGCTTCTTCGCCGTCGGCCTCATCCCTGGCGGCGCCGGCGATCCCTTCGCGCTGCGCCGCGCCGCGGCTGGCGCCATCGCCATCATTCTTGGCCGTGGCTTCCATGTAAGCCTCGCGTCCCTCGTGGATGCCGCGCTCGCCGGCTACACCACCCTGGACGACCGCACACGCGCCGCCGCCCACGCCCCCCTGCGCGACTTCCTCCGCGGTCGACTGGAGTCCGCCCTGGCCCAGCGCGACCTGCGCACCGATGTCGTGGCCGCCGTCCTGGACGCTGGCGCGGACGATCCCGGTGACGCGCTTGCCCGCGCCGAGGCCCTCCAGCGCGGGCTGGATTCTCCGGACCTCGCCGCCGTTGCCGCCGCCCTCAAACGCGTCGCCAACATCCTCGCCAAGGCCCCACCCGCCGAGACCACCCCACTTAGTGTCAACGACGCGGCCGCCGCGACCCTCATTCCATCCGAGGCCGCCCTCTGGCAGGCATTCCGACAGCTCCGTCCCGCCGCCGAGACCGCTCTCACCTCAGGCGATTACCCGGGCTTCTACCGCCTGGCCACTACCCTCAAAGACCCGATCGACACCTTCTTCGACCAGGTGCTGGTCATGGACCCGGACGCCGTGGTGCGCCGCCGCCGGCTCGGCATGCTCGGGACCATCGCCAATCTCCTCACCCGCCCCGCCGACCTCCAGCGCCTGACAGGCGGCTAGCAACCATGGGTTGCGCGGCCTGCCCCCTAGCTACCGCATCCCTCTGCGTGCCCGCGCCACTCACGTGACTCCCCTATTCCGGGCGTTCGCGCATCCGGCGAACGCCCGCATCCGCATCAACCGCGGGGGAAAACGAGCGACGCGCCTCTGATTTCTCCTTGTCCCTCCGTGTCCTCTGTTTCCTCATTGTGATGCTTCTCTCCTCCCGCGTCTGAATCCACTCAATGACCCACCGCCTGCGTGCCACCGCGCATCAAGTCCCCCACGATGGGCAGGTCCGCCGGCGCGAATTCAAAGTTCCGCAGCTCACGCGGCCTCACCCAACGCAGCTCCTCATGCTCGAAGGCCGTCGGTTCGCCCGCCTGCAGCGCCACCCGGTACGCCAGCAACTCCACCGTCTGGTCGGGGTAGCGGTACAAGCTTGTTCCCACCCGCTCGCCCACCGCCACCGTCACGCCCAGCTCTTCGTACAGTTCGCGCGCCAGGGCCGCCTCCGGCGTCTCGCCCGCGTCCACCTTGCCGCCAGGAAGCTCCCAGAGCAGACCCCGCCGCACCCCACGTCGCCGCCGCGCGATCAACACACTGCCATCGCGCTCCAGAATTCCCGCCGTCACCAGAATCGGCTCAACCGCTGTACTGCCCCCGCCGCCCTGGGCCGCCTGGCGCGCCCGCGCGTCGGTCAGAAAAACCACCACCGCCGCCGGGACCACAAAGAGCAGCAGCACGGCGGCGATGATGTACGCGTCGGTATTGCCCGCGACGATTCCACCCGCCACCAGCACGACGGTCAGGCCAAACAACGCGATAGTCAGCGGACGCCAGTTCGGCATGATGTTGTGGTACAGTGCGAGGCCCCTTTTGATTGAGCGCCGCGGGTCCCGCGGACCACGCGGTCATCGCCGCACAGTGTATCACGCCGGGCCAACGTCCACGAAGCGAAAGGCGCGACCCATCCATGCTCCACATCGAGCGCGTCCACCGTGCCCAGGCCGACCAGGCGCGCGGCGTCGTGATCGTCGTCGACGTCATCCGCGCGTTCAGCGTCGCATCGTATGCCTTTGCCAACGGCGCCCGCGGCATCTGGCTAGTGCGCACCGTCGAGGACGCGCTGGTCCTCCGCGTGCGTGAGCCCACGGCCCTCCTGGCTGGCGAAGTCGGTGGCCGGCTCATCTCCGGCTTCGACTACAACAACTCCCCAGCGCGCATGGCGTCCGCCGATCTCCACGGCAAGCTCCTCATCCAGACCACCGGCGCCGGCACACGGGGCGCGGTCGGCGCCGTCAACGCCCGGCGGCTCCTCGTCAGCGCGCTCGTCAACGCCCGCGCCACCGCCGCCCATGCCCGCGCGCTTGCCCTCGCGGCTGACGGCCATGTGGATGGCGGCCTCGTTACCCTCATGCCCACCGAATCCAGCGCCGGACGCGACGATACCGCCATGGAAGACGACATCTGCGCCGACTATCTGGAAGCACTCCTGCTCGATCACCCAGATGCGCCCGCCGTGCTGGCGGACTGCCTGGAGCGCATTCGCGCGTCCGGCCGGCTCGCCATCTTCGCCCAGG
>JANWHL010000213.1 GCA_025450405.1 Ktedonobacterales bacterium | reverse complement strand
TCCCGAGTGCGCGCGGCCGCTGGACGAGCGCATGTCCTACGGCCGCATGCGTCCTGTCTGCCCGGCCTGCGGCTACATTGCCTTCCGCGACCCCAAGGTCTCCGCTGGGGCCATCGTCACGCGCGCGGGCACCATCCTGTTGACTCGGCGCGCGCTGGATCCTGGCCGAGGGCTATGGGCGCTGCCCGCCGGCTACATGGAGTGGGATGAGCGCGTCGAGGACGCGGCCCGTCGCGAAGTGCGTGAGGAGACCGGGCTCGACGTCACACTGGATGGGCTGGTGGGCGTGTACTCGCAGCCGGACCGCGGTGTCGTGTTGGTGGTCTACGCGGCAACCGTCCTCGGCGGCACACTTCAGCATGATGACGAGTCGGAAGAGCTGGGATATTTCTCGCCCGACGCCCTGCCACCGCTGGCGTTCCCGAACACACCAGCGATCGTCGCCGATTGGCGTGCGTGGCGTCGCGAACGCGGGAGTTCATGAGTTCCGTCCAGCTAATCCGCTCTTCTCGCCGCGCATGAGCTCCCCACTTGGAGGCACGCACGATGGATACCCTGCGCACACCTGACGAGCACTTCGCCAACCTCCCAGGTTATCCCTTCGCCCCCAACTACCTGGACCTCGGCGGCGTCCGCGTGCACTACGTGGACGAGGGACCTCGCGACGCCGCGCCAGTGCTGCTGCTGCACGGTGAGCCGTCCTGGTCGTATCTGTATCGCAAGATGATCCCAGTCTTGAACGCCGCGGGCCACCGTGCCATCGCGCCCGACCTCGTCGGCTTTGGCCGCTCCGACAAGCCCGTTCGCCGCGAAGACTACACGTACCAACGCCACGTCGAATGGATGGCCGGACTGCTCCAGGCGCTCAACCTCAATCACATCACCCTCATGTGCCAGGACTGGGGTGGCCTGATCGGCCTGCGTCTTGTCGCCGAGTCCCCCGACCGCTTCGACCGCGTCGTTGCGTCGAACACCTCGCTGCCCACGGGGGATCAATCGCTGGGCCGGGCGTTCGAGCGCTGGCAGCGCCTCTCGCAGGAGACGCCCGACTTCCGCGCCGGAGCCATCGTGCGCGGCGGCTGCCGCACCGAGCTACCAGATGACGTGGTGGCCGCCTATGACGCCCCCTTCCCCGACGATCGCTATCTCGCCGGAGCGCGCCAGTTCCCCATGCTCGTCCCCACCCAGCCCAGTGACCCAGCCACCGAGCCCAATCGCCGCGCGTGGGCCGTCCTCCGCCAATTCGACAAGCCCTTCCTCTGCGCGTTCAGTGACCGCGACCCCATCACTCGGGGCGGCGACCGCCCGCTCCGCGAGTTGATCCCTGGCGCCCAGGGACAACCCCACACCACCATCGCCGGCGCGGGCCATTTTCTCCAGGAGGACAGCGGCGTCGAGTTAGCCGGCGTCATCGTCGCGTTTATCGCGCGGACCCGAGAATAGTCGCGTGGTGGGATGAGTGGCCTCGCTCCCCCTTGACAAACATCGACACGTATGTTATCCACTTGACTAAGACGAGTGACTAACTGGGAAGATATGATGACGGATTCGCCCGCGCGGAAGGCCACGGAGGAGGTGTTCCTCGACGCGGCGGAACGCCTGTTGATCGACGTAGGGTACGCCAGAATTTCTACCCGCCGGCTCGGGGAGGAGGCTGGTGCCAATCACGGGCTGATCCACTACTACTTTGGGTCGATGGAGCAACTCTTCGTGCGCGTGCTGGAACGCTACACCGAGCGGCTGATAGCGCGGCAGCGGTCAATGTACGCCGCACCGGTGCCCTTCATCGAGAAGTGGCGCGCGGCGATGCGTTATCTCGACGAAGACCGCGACAGTGGATATCAGAAAATCTGGTACGAGCTCCAGGCCCTCGCCTGGAACCAACCCGAGCTCCGTGAGCGGGTGGCGCGTGTGCGCCGTCAATGGGCCGACGTGCTCGCCGACGCCTTTACGCAAGCGGCTGAGGAGTATGGCATCGACACGGGGCGATTCCCCGGCAAAGCGATCGCCGTGCTGGTCGGCACGTTCAACGAAGGGATCATGCTGGAGCGGCTCAGCGGGCTCACTGAAGGTCACGCCGAGCTCCTGGCCATGATCGACCGCTGGCTTGTCTCCCTCGAAGTGGCGAGCGCCGGGCGCGATGAAGCTAACGGGAGCGCGTTGCCGTAGCGCGAGCGGCCAGGCGCTGCCAACCGCGCGCCAACCAATCTCCCGCCATCGCCTCGCGATTCCAACGCCATCGCCCCGCCATCGCGCGCCCAGGCGCTCCCGCCACCAAAATAGGCGGGTACCGCGTGGAAACCGCGGAAAATTACCCATGCGCCGCGTTGGGACGTGCGGCTATGCTGCTCATGTTATCGGTGGTCATCGGCGCTGAGTGCGTCGAGCGGTATGTCACATGGTGTAGGGCAGGCGCGGCTGAGTGGCCCGCGCCGGGAACCGTCAACTCGTCAGGGCGCCGCGCGCGGCGCGGCTCGTCACCCACCCCAGTCTCGCAATGGAGGAGAATCGGCATGGCAAGCGCACCCACAGCGACAACCTACGCGATCGATGGCACGCTGCTCGAAGCCTGCTCGTGCAACGCTCCCTGCCCGTGTTGGATCGGCGATGACCCGGATGGCGGCACCTGCGACGCCTTCATCGCCTACCACATTGACCGCGGCCAGATACGCGGCATCGACGTCTCGGGGCTTTCCCTGGTGGGCGTCTCACAGATTCCTGGCAACGTACTCTCCGGCAACTGGCGCGCGGTGTTCTACATGGACGACAAGGCGACGCCTGACCAGCGCCAGGCGGTGCTCGACGTCTTCACGGGCCAGCTTGGGGGCGCCCCCGCCGACCTGGCGAAGCTGATCGGCGAGACCGTTGCGCTCTACGACGTGCCCATTGACCATCAGGTGGTGGATGGCAAGGGAACGATCCGCGTGGGCACCAAGCTCTACTCAGAGATGGCCCCCTATACGGATACACAGGGGCGCTCGACCTCGTTGCACGACTCGGTCTTCAGCACGATTCCGGGGTCGCCGGCCTTTGTCTCGAAAGCCTCCACCCACCAGGTCAATATTCCCGAGCATGGGATGACCTGGGAGTTCTCGAACCGCAACGCCGTCCAGGGCAGCTTTCATTTTGAGGCGTAACGCTTACGAAGGGCCGCGCGGGCGGGGCGCGTCCGGAGCTGGCTGAGCCGGGCCAGGTTCCACGCCCCCCAACCCGCACGGCCGCGAGCCGTGCGCGCGGCCGTGCCAGCGTGTCTGACCACTGGCGACGGACCGCGTGGCTCAGCGCCGTGCCGGCATTGGGCATTGCGAGCAAGGGAAGGAAGAGTCTCCGATGAGCGCTACGCCTTTCGCGAGCCCGTCTACGCGCCGACCCGCTCCGGTCCGTTGGCCCTGGGTGCTGGTCGCGCTGGCCTGGGCCGCGGCCCTGCTCGCGGCGCTCACCGGGCGTCGCGAGTTGATTGACCACCACTACCTGCTCGAGGAGAGCGGTCTGGCGTGGCCAATTGCCATGGTGGTCTTCCTCGCCTGCTGGCAGGTGATGATCGTCGCGATGATGCTGCCTTCCAGCATGCCCATGGTTAACCTGGTGACCTATGCCGCGCGCCGTCAGGGCCGACCGCTCAGGATCCTGGCCGCTTTTCTCGGTGGCTACGCCGCGATTTGGACCAGTTTCGCGGTGCTGGCCTTCGTCGGCGACACGGGCATTCACCACCTTGTGGACGCCTGGTCTTGGCTCGCCACCCATACGTTCCTCATTGGCGCGACTACGTTCGCGCTCGCCGGCGCCTTTCAATTTAGCCCCCTCAAGGATCGCTGCCTCACCGCCTGCCGAAGTCCGCTGGGGTTCTTCACGCGCCACTACCGCGAAGGCGCCGGTCCCGCCTGGCGGCTGGGTGTCCGTCACGGAGTCTATTGCGTCGGCTGCTGCTGGGCACTCATGTTGGTCATGTTCGGGGTCGGGGTTGGCAGTCTGGCATGGATGGCGGCGCTGACCGGCGTGATGGTCGTCGAGAAGGCGGTTCCCGGCGGCAGGCGGATCGGTCCGGCGGTCGGAGTCATCCTGCTGGCCCTCGCCGCGCTCTGGCTGGCTCATCCGGCCTGGCTGGTTCCCGCGACGGCCGCATAGGCCGTCGCATCCGGGCACCCACTCCGCCGGCACCTGCGGCTTGCGAAACCGGCGCCCCTGCGCGGGAGGTGACCCTCATGACCGACACCCCAACGAGGAGGACTCCTGTCGCTGAGAGTCAGCGTCAGCACCCCGACGACGCGTTCACGTTCGATGAGGTGCGCTTGGCCGCGCGCAACCACGCGATGCCGCTGGAGGCGCTGCGCTATCCGCTGACTCCCGCCGGTCTCCATTACCTGCTGATCCACTACGACATCCCCGATCTGGACGCCGCCGCCTGGCGCCTGGAGATCGACGGTGCGGTGGAACGCAGGCTCACGCTGAGCCTCGAGGATCTCAAGCGGCGTCCCGCGGTGACGGCCCCTGTCACGCTGGAGTGCGCGGGCAACGGCCGGGCGCTCTATGTGCCACACCCGGTCAGCCAGCCATGGATCACGGAGGGGATCGGTACCGCCGCCTGGACCGGGGCTCCGCTCGCGCCGATCCTCGACGAGGCCGGCATCGCCCCCGCGGCGATTGAGGTGCTCTTCACCGGGGCCGATCTCGGCGTGGAGGGCGGCGAAGTTCAGCACTACGCGCGCGCGCTGCCGCGTGTGGAAGCGCTGCTACCAGGGGTGCTCCTGGCCTATGCCATGAATGGCGAGCCCATCCCTCCCCAGCACGGCTTCCCGGTGCGCTTGCTGGTTCCGGGGTGGTATGGCATGACCCACGTGAAGTGGCTCCGCCGGATCACGGCGCTCGCCCAGCCGTATACGGGCTACCAGAACGCCCACGTCTATCGCATGCGCACGCGTGAAGACGACCCCGGCACGCCCGTTACGCGCATGGTTCCGCGCTCGCTGATGGAGCCGCCGGGCATTCCCGACTTCGCCACACGCGACCGCGTCGTCGCACCGGGCGACTGTGAGCTGCGCGGACGCGCATGGTCCGGGTGGGGTCCAATTACGCGCGTCGAGGTCAGCACCGACGGCGGCCAGCATTGGCACCCCGCGGCGCTTGGCGACGCGCTGGCGGACTACGCCTGGCGTCCGTGGACGTACCTGTGGCACGCTGAGCCGGGCAGCCATGACCTCTGCTCGCGAGCGACCGACGCGACCGGGCGCGCGCAGTCCATGCTCGCGCCATGGAACCTCGGCGGCTACATGAACAATTCAGTGCAGCACCTGGTGGTGGTTGTCGCCGCGGAGCAAACCGCCAGCGCCTAGAGGTGAGCCATGCTGGAGACTGGTCGCGCCGCGGAGCCCGCCGGTGGCGCCCGTGGCATCCTCGCGTATTGCTTGGAGCACGACACCCTCGCGCATTCGGTCCGCACGGCGCTCTTGGTGGGTACGATCCTGGCTATCATCAATCACGGGATGGACATCCTCTCAGGCCAGGTCTCCGCCCGCTGGATCGTGCCGATGCTGGTGACCTATCTCGTGCCCTTCAGCGTCGCGACCTACGGTCAGGTCCACGGCAAGCGCCAGCGCGACGCGTTGCGCCCATCCGGCGACACTCCCCGCCT
>JANWHL010000212.1 GCA_025450405.1 Ktedonobacterales bacterium | reverse complement strand
GCGCGCGCCGGGGTCCGGGGACGGCGTCGCGGCGCGATTAGAGCATAACGCAACTCGGCGGCTTGTTCATCCGCGCGAAGCGGGGGCTTGGTCATCGGGGGATGCCTGGCGGAAACGCCGACGCGCCCCGCACGTGCCGCCAGGTGCGGACGCGCGGGGCGCGCGGGCGTGGCATGCGCGGCCGCCAGGGGTGGCCGCCAGAGGTGGCCGCGCTACTGGATGTGCTACTGGACGGTGAGGGTCAGGTCCATGGCCGGGTGGACGGTGCAGGTGATCTGGTAGGTGCCAGCCTTGGCGAATGTGTAGCTCTTGGAGTCGCCAGGGTTGAACTGGACGCCATTGCCAGTGCTATTGAGCTCGGTGGGGCCGTCGGCGTTGGCGGCGCACTTCTGGTTGGTGCCGAAGCAGATGAAGTGGATGCCGCCGCCGGCGGTGGGGTCGGTGAGGGTGAGCTTGGAGCCCGCCTTGATGGTGCAGGTGTGGATGGCGAAGTTGATGTCGGTCATGTCGACGGTGCCGTTCGAGCACCCGCCACCACCGCCGGTGGTACTCCCCTGGGGCGTCTTGCCGCAGCCGCCCAGGGCGGCGGCCACCAACGCGAGGCCGATAATGGCGGGAATGAGAAGCTTCTTCATCGAGGCTGCTTGTCCTTTCGCGCGTCAACCCGCGACGCGCCACTCTGTCACGTCAGCGCGGAGATGCCGGTGCGGACCCGCGGGCGCGGTGGCGGTCGTCCGGAGAGGTCGGGCTGGAATCGGGCGTGCGTGCCCGCGCCCACAACCTGACGATGCGCATGATGCGCACCGGGGGTGCTCCGCGTGGTCCATGCTGGTACGGCGCCACCCGCGGCGCCATAATCCAGGAAAGAGTATAAGGCGGACACGCCCGGTATGCCCATCGGTGGGTTACCCGATTCTCCCTCAGGTGAATACCCGATCCTCGTGTACCCGCTCAGTCGGCGGCCAATGCCTCCTGGACGGCCTCATCGGGGGTGAGGGCGCGGCCGGCCACATTGGCGGCGGCCCAGGCGGAGGCACCCATGGCCGCGCGCGCGGGCGACACCGCGGCGGCGACCTCATCGCGCTCGGCTGGCGGCTCGAGGGCGCCCACGGCATCGCGGAGGGCGGAGGCGGCCCCGAGCAAGCGCGCGGCACGCTCACCGTTGCCCATGCCGCCGGCGATCATGGCCGCCATTTCAAGGGTCTCGGCGATAGCCCGTGGATCGCCGGAGCCGTGCGCTTGCTCTATCGCGGCGCGCGCCAGCGTCCGCGCCCGATCCAGCTTCCCCTGGCGGCGTGCCACGTTGCCGAGGTTCCCAATCATGACGTAGATGCGGCTGTCGTCACCCGCCCGCCGGGCGAGCGCAAGCGCCTCCTCGTAGCACGCCTCCGCTTGATCCAGGTCGCCCTCGAAATAGGCGGACTCGCCCAAATTGTTCAGCGGGCCGGCCATGCGCCAGGGGTCGCCGAGCTCGCGTGCCAGGGTCAGGCTCTCGGCCCAGTATGTGGTGGCCCGCGCGGTATCGCCTGGGAGATGTTCCGCGATGCCCATGCGATTGAGCGCGTCCGAGGCCACTCCGAGGTCCCCGCCCGCGCGGGCCAGCGCCACGCTGCGCTCCAGCCGCGCCTTCGCGCGGGCGTAATCGCCCTGCCACACCGCGAGGTCGCCCGCTCCGTAGAGCGCCCGCGCCAACATGACCTCCGGCACGCCCGCCTGGCCCAGGGTCTCCGCGCCATCGAACAACTCGATCATGCCCTCCAGCCACTCGCGCCCTTCGCTGAGGTAGCCGCGGCTGAACCAGAAATAGGCCAGCGCCGCGGCCAGCCGCAGCCCACGTGTCGCCTCGCCCCCGGTGCGGCCTCGCTCGCGCGCCCAGCCGAGCGCCGCGCGGAAATTGTCGTGCTCGCGCTCCAGGCGTTCGAGCCAGATGGTGGCGTCCGGCCCGCGGAGCCGGGGGTCGGCGCGCTCCGCGAGGTCCAGCGCAAAGTTAAGGTGCGCGCGGCGCAGCGCCATGGCCTCTGGCGGACGGCCGCCGGAAGCCTCCACGGCCTCCAGTTGTTCCAGGCCGAATTCGCGGATCGTCTCCAGCATGCGGAAGCGGGGCTCGTCGGCGGTCTCGGAGCCTTCGGCCTGGCGTAGGAGACTCTTGGCCGCCAGGGAATCCAGTCCGTCCAGCGGGTCCAGCGCCAGGGGCAACGCGCCCTCCGGGGCGACGCAGACGGTTTCGGCGGCCTCGAGGGTGCACCCGCCGGCGAAGACCGCGAGCCGGCGGAAGAGAACGCGCTCGTCGGGGGTGAGGAGGTCGTGGCTCCAGGCGATGGCGCCGCGCAGGGTCTGCTGGCGTTCGGGGAGATCGAGCGCGCCGCCGGTGAGCAGCTTGAGGCGATTGGAGAGCCGGGAGAGGAGCGCCTGGGGTGGGAGGAGGCGGACGCGGGCGGCGGCCAGCTCGATGGCCAGGGGCAGACCGTCCAGGCGGGCGCAGATCTCGGCGATGGCCGGGGCGCTGGCGGCGGTCACCTCAAATTCGGGCTTGACGGCACGGGCCCGTTCGATGAACAGGGCCACGGCGGCGTACTGGGTCAGCGCCTCCAGGTCGGCGAGGGTGGCGCGCGGGCCAGCGGCGCGGGTTGACCGCCGGGCGGGCAGGGCCAGCGGCAGGACGGGATACTCGCGCTCGCCACGCAGGTGGAGGGCGATCCGGCTGGTGACCAGGGCCTTCAGACCGCGGCAGGCGGCCAGGAGCGCGGCCAGGCTGGGGCCGGCGCCCACCACCTGCTCGAAGTTGTCGAGCACGAGCAAGACATGCCGGTCGGCGAGATAGCCACGGAGGGTGTCCTCGGGCGTGACGCTGCCAGCCTCGCGCAGGCCGAGCGCCTGGGCGATGGTGGGGGCGACCAGGCCGGGGTCGGTCACGGGGCCCAGGGCGACGAGGTAGACGCCATCGGCGAAGCGGTCGGCCTCCTCGGCCGCCACCTGGAGCGCAAGGCGCGTCTTGCCAACACCGCCCGGCCCGGCGAGGGTCACCAGGTGGACGTCGTCACGCTCGATTAGGGCGCAGACCTCGCGCACCGCGGTCTCGCGGCCGACCAGGGGCGTGAGCTGGACGGGGAGGTTGTGGCGCACGCGGTCGAGGGTGCGGAGAGGTGGGAAGTCGGTGGGGAGGTCGGCGAGGGTGAGCTGATAAACACGCTCGGGCACCTGGAGATCTTTCAGGCGGTGCTCGCCGAGGTCGCGCAGGCTGGCGTTGGGGAGCGGCTCGGCCAACGCCAGGTCGCGGGTGGCCTGGGAGAGCAGGACCTGACCGCCATGGCCAGCGGCGGCGATGCGGGCGGCGCGGTGGACATCCAGGCCAACGTACCCGCCGGCGGTCAGGAGGGGCGCGCCGGTGTGGAGGCCCATGCGGGCGCGGATGGCGGCGCCCGCGGACCAGGGGTGCGCCGCCAGGGCGCGTTGGGCCGCGGCGGCGGCGGCCACGGCGTCGCCAGCGCGGGCGAAGACGACGAAGAAGCTGTCTCCCTGGGTGCCCACTTCATGACCGCCATGCTCCGCCCAGGCGGCGCGCAGGAGGGCCTGATGGTCGCCCAGCGCGGCGGCGTAGTCGGGGCCGAGTTGGTGGAGCAGGCGGGTGCTGCCCTCGATGTCGCTGAAGAGGAAGGTGACGGTCCCACGAGGCAGGTCGGACATGCGGCGGGCTCCTTGTGGAGGCGATGTCCTTCTATCCTACCATGGTGGTTCGTGGCGTGCCCGCATGCCAGGCAGCGGGATTCACCATGAGGACGCGGAGGAGAGACGGATCTAACCACAGAGAGCACAGAGGCGGGGTCCCCCACTGGGGGCACGGAGAGGGACGGAGACTTAACCGCCGAGAGCGCAGAGGACGCCGAGAGACGAGGAGGGACGTGGAGGTAAGCGGAGAGACGCGGAGAGACGTGGAGAGACGCGGAGAGACGCGGACTTTACCACAGAGGACGCGGAGGGACACGGAGGGGTTCACGGGAGGGAGGTGGGGCGGCCGCGACCTATGGCTGGACCTGGGCGAGGCGGTAGCCGACGCCAGGCACGGTGAGGAGGTAGCGGGGGTGATGGGGGTCGGGCTCGATTTTGCGGCGCAGGCGGCGCATGTAGACCCAGAGGAATTCGACTTCGGCGCCATAGCCAGGGCCCCAAACGCGTTCGAGCAGGAGGTCGTGGGGGAGAACGCGGCCGGCCTGGCGGGCGAGGGCGCGCAGGAGCTTGTATTCGGTGCGGCTGAGGGCAACGAGACGTTCGCCCATATGGACTTCGCGACGACCGTAGTCGATGGTGAGGTCGCCGGTGCGGAAGGTGTCGTCAGCGCCATCATCCAGGCGCGGGCGCGCGGCCTGGCGGAGGGTGGTGCGCACGCGGGCCAGCAGCTCGGGCATGGCGAAGGGTTTGCCGAGATAGTCGGCGGCGCCGTCGTCCAGGGCGCTGACGCAGTCGGCTTCGCCGCCTGCACCGAGGACGATCATGGGGAGACCGGCGCACTCGCGCAGGGTCTGAGCTACGCTGTCGGGGGCGCGGTCGGCGGGCGGGGCGTCAAGCAGGACGAGGTCGGGGGCTTCCAGGTCGAGCAGGCGCGAGAGCTGGCCGGCGGTCGCCAGCACGGGGTGATACCCCTGGGTCTCGAGATTGGCGCGCAGGTAGCGGGCCATGTGGGGATCATCGCTGGCGATGAGGATCACGGGCCTGGCGCGCGGCTGGCGGCTGACCATGGCGACCGCGAGGTTCGTGGCCGGCGCCGGCAGCCGCTCCGGGGCGGCGGCGGGCAGCGTGATGGTGAACTCCAGACCCGGCGCGGTCGCGGGCGGCGCGGCGGTGATCCGGCCGCCGTGAGCCAGAATCACGGCGCGGGCCTCGGCCAGGCCGAGATGCGGATCAGGGGCGGAGTCGGGCGCGGAGTCGGGGGCATGTCCGCGGGTCGATCGGGTGTGGGGGGTCGCGGGCGCGCCGAAGGGCTCGAAGAGGGCCGCGAGGGCCTCCGGCGAAGGCGACGGCCCCCCGCGGCGGATGAGCAGGCTGGCGCCAGGGGTGCCGTCGGGAGCGGGCCGGGCCTCGATCTCGATGATGACGCGGTCGGGGGCGTCGCGCAGCAGGTACGCGACGAGGTGGTCGAGGGCGCGCGCGATGCGCGCGGCGTCGCAGCCGAGGGGGGTGAGATCGCCTGAGACGGCGAGGGTGAAGCGGTGGTCGGGTGCGCGCGACTGGGCGCGTTCGGCCAGCTCGCCGATGAGCGTTTCGGGGCTGACGGGCTCGACCTGAATCGGGAGGTGCGCGGCATCGAGGCGCCAGATGTCGAGCAGGTGGTTCACGAGGTCGTGGAGGCGGTCCACCTGGCCATCGATGAGGCGGAGCATCTCATGGCGAGTGGCGGAGTCCCAGCGATCGGGATCGGCGAGCAGGGTGGTGGCGGACCCCTTGATGACGGCAAGTGGGGCTTTGAGCTCCTGGGCGGCGCGGGCGAGCGCCTGGCCGCGGGGGTCAGGCGGGGTGGGCCGGGCGGGGGGTGGCGTCGGGGCGGCGGTATCGCCGGAGGGCGGCGTCGGTGCGCGCCGCGTGGCGATATCCATGCGGAGGCTCCTGATCCAGAGGGACGAGGCGGATACTCGGTGAGAGCGTAGCACCTCGCGGCGTGAAGTGCCAGGGCGGGTGACCGGGCGGGTGACCGGGCGGGTGACCCTCTGGCATAGCGACGGCGAGGCGAACGGCGAGCGGGGGAGCCTGGGGGATGGCTACCGGCTGCCCTCGCTCGCGATGGTCGCTCCACCATCCGCGGACGTGGTGGCTGGGGCGTCCGGCGCGGGGGCACCCATGTCATCGGTGAAGCCAAGCAGGGCGTCGGCGCGACGGGCTTCTTCGGCGCTGTGCCGTTCGACCCAGACGAAGAAGATGACGCTGAGGACGCCGAGATAGACGAGACTGCCGGGGATCCACATGATGAGTCCGCCGAGCTGCTGGTCGGTGAGCGCGGAGATGCCGAAGAGGCGCGGGGCGGCGACGTAGGGGGCGTAGAGTGGCTGGCTGGCGAAGGTGAAGAGGGCGCCGAGCGCGACCATCGGCTGGCAACTCAGGAACAGATAGAGAATTTGATGGGGACGGGGCAGACGCGGTAGCAGGTCCGGGACGGGGCTGAAGATGGGCATCCAGTTGAGGAGGCCGGTGGCCAGGAAGGTGACGTGCTCGAAGATGTGGAGCGCTTCGTTGCTGAGGGTGGCATCGTAGAGAGCCGGGAGGTGCCAGAGCCAGAAGTCGGCGTTGAAGAGGGCGAAGGCCACGGGCGCGAGGGTCAGGCCGCGCGCGACGCGCGAAGCCCAGGGGCGGCGCGGCGCGGGGCGGATGAGCCAGCCGGGGAGGCCGAGGAGGAAGAGCGGGGGAAAGATGACGGTGAGCAGCATGTGCTGGACCATGTGGGCGCTGAAGAGATAGTCGTCTCCGAGGGCGTCCAGGGGAGTGATGAGGGCGAGGGCGAGCGTGACCAGGGCGAGCGCGTAGAGGGTGCGCTGGCGGGAAGTTGGGCCGTGCTCGGACCAGCCGCGGCGCTCGCGGAGGGGACCGGTCAGGTACACGTAGCCGCCGCCAAGGGCGAGTAGACCCAGCAGGATGCTCGGGTCGAGGTTCCAGGCGGTCAGCAGGACGGTGAACGCGGGCGGCACGGGCGGCGGCGTCCTTTCGTGGGCAGGGAGGACGGACTCACCGAGAGGTAGCGGCGGGCACAGCGGGGGCGGTGCGTCAGGTCCGCGACGCGCGGCGGGCGCGGGCGTCCTCGTGCTGGCGTCCAATGGGGGATCTTACCACGGTGGGGGCGGTGTGAGGAGACCTTATGCGCGGCAACCTCACAGGTAGCGGTCTTCGGCCAGGTGCTCCCAGGTCGCGGCCGGGGTCGGCTCGAGCGGCAGAGCAAGGTGGTAGAAGTGGCGGGCCAGGCGGGTGGCGAGGGCGTCCGCTGGCACCCAGCCCTCCACACGCAGGGTGATGGTGGGAGGCTCGACGCTGTGGTCGTAGTCCTGGTAGGCGACGGGAGCCCAGCCGTCCACATTGGGGCCGGTGCGCCGGACCCACCAGCCGCGGAGGATGGCGAACACGTCGGGCGCGGACGGATCGGGCGCCGCGCGAAATGACTCGGCGCGGAGCATCACGGTCTCGTCACCGGCGATCTCGTCGGGCGCGGCGCGCAGGGGTCCTGGGCGCGCTGGCGCGTGGGCGGCGTCGCCGACCCCAGGAGTCTGCCTTGCCGATGGAGTGAGCGCCGATGGGGTGATGCTATCCCCCGCCAGGACGTGGATCCAGGAGCCCAGCGCGCGAACGATCTGGGCGGTGGTCAGGCCGGACTCTTCGTGGACTTCGCGCAGGACGGCGGCGGCGGGATCCTCGCCGGGCTCGACCGAGCCCGCGGGCACCTGGATGCCACCACTGGGGTGCTCGAAGACCAGCAGGCGGCGCGAGGCGCCCGTGCCGTGAGTGATCAAGGCGGCGACTTTCGCGAGATCGCGGGTCATGGTGGGGCTCCGTACCGGGGCGATGTGTGATCTAAGGGGGCGCCATGCGGGACATGGCTAACGTGCCCACGCCGCCGGTGTGGCGGCGGCCCGGAAGGTCTCCCCGCTTGGCCGCGTGGGTCCGCCGGCACCGCCGCCCTCCCGTCCTGGCCCGGCGCCGCGGGGCACCAGCGCCGCTCCATTGTATCAGGCACGGGCGCGCATGGTGGTGACGGGGGCGCTCTCGCCACGCCGCGCGTGGTGGCCGTGTGCGGCACGGCCGATGCATACTGGCGTCGGAAGGCGCCCGCGGCCGGGCCAACAGGTCGGCTGGTAGTGTGGCGAGCGTACGGAGGGGGCATGACGGCGACGGAGCAAGCGCGGCGCACGCCGGAGAAGTCGGACCGGACGCCGGACGTGCTGCAATTGGTGGTGGCCGCGGTTGGCGGCCTGCTGCCTGGCGTGTTTTACCTGGCGCTCCCCGACAACCTTTCGCTGGGGCCGCGCTGGCTGCTGCTGGTCATCGAGGTGGTGCTGCTGGCGCCGCCGCTGGCGTGGCGGCTGATCAGCGAGCGCCCAATGCCCTATGGACTGGCGCGCGGGTTCGCGCTGGCACTCCTGGCGGTGGTCACGGCGGGCCTCATCGGCTCGAGAGGGCTGCTGGTCAGCGACCTGCCCCACGCGAGCCGCGGGGCGCAGATGTTACGGACCGCCGTAGTGTTGTGGGGTATCGATATCCTGGTGTTCGCGCTGTGGTACTGGGAGGTGGACGGCGGCGGACCGCTGCGCCGGCACGCGCGGCCTCCGGGCGCCACTGACTTTCAGTTCCCCCAGCAAGATCAGCCGCCACAGGCGGACCGCGGCGAGCGCTGGCGGCCCGGCTTCATCGATTATCTCTTTCTGGCGTTCTGCTCGGCGACGGCGCTGAGCCCGGCCGACACCATGCCGCTAACCCATCGCGCGAAGCTCCTCATGATGGCCGAGGCGATCATCTCGCTCTTGATCCTGGTGCTGCTGGTCGCGCGGTCGGTCAACATCCTGTGAGCGGCGCGCCGCCGTGTCGGGCGATCTTGGGACTCTTCGTGATCCGGCACGGCGCGTGCGGGCGCGGCGGAGACGGCCCGTGGGGCACCGGAGGCGGACGACGGGAGTGTGACCGCGATGCCCGACGACATGCCGCGCGATCCCGAGCGCCGGCGAGCGCCTGGCGATTGGAATGATGACGTGGATGACCGCCAAAGTGACCCCCAGGATGGGCGTTGGCGGCCCGAGCGGCCAGGGGCGCTGGTGGACGGCGTGGATGGCGATGGGTTGGAGGTGGGCGAGGATGGGCCGGTGTTGGCGCGTCCGCGTTCGCGCCGAGCAAGGGCCTGGCGGCTGGGCCTGACACTCGCGCTGGTGGCGCTGGCGCTGGTGGTGGTGGTGGGCGGCCCGTTGGGGCTGCTCCAGTTGGCGCTGCGTCCGGCGCGTGGGGTGACGGCGCCCGCTCCGGGCATCACGGGTCCGCATCTGGACGCGACGGGCTGGACGCCCGCACCGGTGCCGCGCGGCACCCAGGATGTCCGTACGATTGACGTGCGCCCGAGCCCGGCTAACGCCAATGTGGGCTACGCCTGCTGGCTGGCCGGCGGACTCGGACCGGCCCCGGTGGCGCTGCGGTTCTCCATCAGCGCGGACGGTGAGCGGAGCTGGCGGGCGGCGGCGGCGCCCGCGGCGATGGCGAGCGCGTGCGAGGTGATCCCGGATGCCGCCGATGAGCGCCATGTGGTGGCGCTGATCGACGCGAACGCGAACACAGGGGCGTGCGCGTCGATCACGGCCTACACCAGCGCCGACGGGGCGCAGTCGTGGTCGCCCGTGCCATGGCCAGGCCCGCTGCGCGGCGCGTGCGACCGCTACCAAACCCTGTACAGCCTCGACGGTCGCCTCTACGCGTGGTCACCCCTGTACCAGCTCTCCACCCCGCGCGCGCCGGGGGCGCTGCTCTATCGGAGCGATGACGACGGACGCTCGTGGCAGGTGATCGATCCCGCGCCGGGGAACGACACGGTGGCGATCGTGGCGGGCCACGCGGATGGGAGCGTGCTGGCGTTCGCTCGCCCACTGGCTGGCGCGCCATCGGCGCCGCGAGTGTGGGCGTCTCCGGATGGGGGGACGACCTGGACCGCGCTGGGGACGGCGCCGGCCGCGACCACACTGGTCTACGCGACGGGCGACCCCGCGCCGCCCAAAGGCGGATGGGGCACGCTCTACGCGGTGGCGCTGCCGCCGGGGACGATCCCCACCGCGGAGCTGCCGCCGGTGGCGATCGCGGTCGGCACGGCGAACGGCTGGCGACCACTGGGGCCGTTCCCCCTCCCCGGCGCGGGCGCCGAGCTACCACTCGGCCCGGATGGCGCGATCCTGGGTGTGGGGCCGGGCGGAGTGCTGCTGACCGCGGTGGTTGACACGTCCGACAACCGCGGGATCAACAATGGCCTCCTCGCGCCCCCGCACATGATCTGGGGGTGGGACCCGATCGGTCACATGTGGCTGCCCGACTACCACATCGTGCCGTCGAACACGGAGGTGGAGGGCTTCTCCTGGGTCCATCCCCCCAGCGGCCCCGAGCGCATCGTGATCCTGGTCTTCACCATCAATGCCGGGTCGCCGCCGTTCACCGGCCTTTTCCGCGCCACGCTGGTGGCGCCCGCGACGAGTACCAGCGCGGGTGGCCTGGGCAGCTCGCGGTGAGGGTTGGGGGGCGCTGAGCGCGGGAGGCGCGTGGCAGTGGCGCTGATGTGGCGCTGATGTGGCGCTGATGTGGCGCGCCGCGGTCAGGATGCGCGCGGCCAGGTGCGGTGAGCAAACGCGAGGCGGAGTCCGCGCTACCGTGCACCGGCATCGATCAGGTATCATCCGTAGCATACTCCGGCCGGGAGTGGCCGGCGCATGGGCGGAGGGCATGACCGCCACCGGCCAGGCGCCACCGGCCAGGCGCAGGCGGGCGACACGGGCGGGATGGCGAAAGGCAGTGGGACGATGCGGCGCGTATGTGTCTTCGCGGGATCGAGTGTGGGGGCGCGGCCGGTGTACACTGAGGCGGCGCGCGCGCTGGGGGTGGCGCTGGCGGCGCGCGGGATCGGGATCGTGTATGGGGGCGGCGGCGTGGGTCTGATGGGCGTGCTGTCGGATGCCGCGCTCGGCGATGGTGGCGAGGTGATTGGGGTCATTCCGCGCCCGCTGGCGACCAAGGAGCTGACGCACGCGCGGCTGACGGAGCTGCATGTGGTGGAAACTATGCACCAGCGCAAGGCGCTGATGGCGGACCTAGCGGATGGCTTCATCGCCCTCCCAGGCGGCCTGGGGACGTTTGATGAGCTCTTTGAGATGCTGACATGGTCGCAGCTGGGCATCCACGTCAAGCCGGTAGCGTTGCTGGATGTCGGGGAGTACTACGCGTCGCTACGGTCGCTGGTCCGCCACGCGGTGGCGGAAGGCTTCATCCCCGCCTGGAACGCGGATGTTCTGACGGCATCTGACGTGGACACGCTGATCGACGCGATGCTGGCGTACCAGCCACCCGAGCACCCCGGCAAGATCGCGTGGATCACCGGCGATCAGCGATAACGGGCCAGGCGTAGGTGGCTGGGCGTAGGTGGCCGGGCGAATGGATCGGGGTCAAGCGTTGAAGCGGTTCACGCTGCCGCGGTGGGGCATTGGCGGCTATCACCGCAATGTGTACCTGATGCTGCTCTTCACGCTCGGCAAGGGCTTCCAGATCAGTATCGCGGCGCTCACGACCAATCTCTACGTCTACAGTCTGGGCTACCGCCAGGAATTCATCGGCCTGGTGGCGGCCGTGCCCGCCATCGGCGCGTTCGTCGCCGCTCTTCCGATCGGCCTGCTGGCCGACCGCTGGGGCCGTAAGCCCGTGCTGGTGGTGAGCGGTTTCCTCAACCCGCTGGCGCTGGCCGCCATCGCGCTCAGTACCACTCCCACCGCGCTCCTGCTCGCGAGCCTCGCCAATGGCCTCCTCTCCGGCGGCTACTGGGTGACCAACCTCCCCGTCCTCACCGAAAGCACACGCGATGACCAGCGCGTGGGCGCGCTCGCGCTGAATAGCTTCCTGCTGCTCGGCGTCGGTGCTCTGGGCGCCCTGGTCGGCGGCTTTGTTCCAGAGGTGGCGGGCACGCTGCTTCATACCCCAGCGAACGGTGTGGTGCCGCTCCGCTGGGGGCTGTTGGCCGCCGCGATCCTGGTCTTCCTCCCGGCGCTGCCCCTGGTTTGGCTCGACGAGCCACGAGGTCGGGCGCGCGCTGTATCCGCCGCCGGCACGCCATTGGTGAGCGAGCTCCACAGTCCCAGCGCCGAAGCCGCGGCCCTTGGTGCCGCGCTGGCCGCGCCTAGCGATCCGCCCGACCCCGCCGGCCGGAGGGCCACGGTCGCCCTCTTCCTGAAACTGCTGATCCCAGACGCGCTCTTCAACGTTGGCGAGGGCGCCGTCGCCGGGCTGCTGCAAGTCTTTTTCTTCCTGCGCTTTGGCCTCCAGCCAGGCCAACTCGGCGTGCTGTTCACCATCGCCGGGCTCACAGGCGGGGTCACCTCGCTGCTCTCGCCGCGGCTGGTGCGGCGCTGGGGCAGCTTGCGGACGGCGACCGCGATGCAATATCTCAGCGTCCCTGCCATGCTGTTGATTGGCTTCACGCCGCTTTTCCCGATGAGCGCCGGCGCCGAGTTCGCCCGCAGAATATTGCGCGGCTTCTTCGACCCGGTCTACTCCGCCTTCGCCATGCAGAGTGTGTCGCGCCGCCTGCGCGCCACGCTCAGCGGCTTCTATAGCACCACGTGGGCGGTGGGCTTCACGCTGGGGCCGGCGCTCGCGGGTCTGCTGCAGCAGCGGGTGAGCCTATCGGCGTCGTTTGTGGTAGGGGCGCTATGCGTGGCGGTGTCGGCGACGCTACTGCGCGTGTTCTTTGGCCGTGGAGTGCGGTGAGGGCGGCCTTCGGTGTGTGCCGATAGTTGAGCCCGTGTCAAGGCTCGTCGGCGATCGGAACTTAGGAGCGCATGGCTCGGTCGAGCAGCGGAACGCGACCGCAGCACCGCCCGGTCTCCGTGGGGCCAGGAAACATGGCTCGGCTTCCAAAGATCGTCAGGGTAGATCCTGGGCCGCTGTCGTGTAAGAACGCATTTCCGCGCCCCGGCACGGAGAGCACGCGCACATACCACGCGCACATACCACGCGCACATACCACGCGCACATACCACGCGCACATACCACGCGCACATACATAGTTGCATACCGCTGGCCGCGGTCGAGCACGATCCAAGTTGCGCGGCATCGCCG
Source organism: Ktedonobacterales bacterium (assembly GCA_025450405.1). GTDB lineage: Bacteria > Chloroflexota > Ktedonobacteria > Ktedonobacterales > JADMIN01 > JANWHL01. The sequence goes on along the minus strand of JANWHL010000212.1, from coordinate 2,768 downwards.
CGCCGCCACCAAATCGCCACCATCTCACAACCAGGAATACTCTCACAGATAGGCGGTCCAATGCTACTCTCATCTTACAAGCTATCATCGTGGCCTGCCCACTTTGGATGCGGTAGCGCTGGCATGCCATTTGCTAGCGAGAGGAGATAATGAATGAAGAGTATCAAGTTGCTGCTTGTGGTTGCGGGCACCTTGGTCACCAGCGTCGCGGTCTTTGCGTCGACGGTGAAGGTGGCAGCATCCGCCAATCCTACCATCACCGAGTACTACATCACAACCGGGTATAGCAACACCAACCAACCTACCAAAATAGTCACTGGCGCCGACGGCGCGTTGTGGTTCACGAATCCACTCGTAAGTGAGGTTGGCCGCGTCACGACTGGTGGGAGTTTTACGAGCTACTTAGTGGGAAACAGTCGTGGCATTGCGGCTGGACCCGATGGTGCACTCTGGTTCACGATACCATCAGGCACCATTGGTCGAATTACCACTTCTGGCGTTTTGACAGAGTATGCCGTTCCGCATTCGTGTGTTTCCATTTATAACCCCACGAGTGCATGTTCGCCGTATGCCATTACTTCAGGTCCTGACGGTGCGCTGTGGTTTACTGAGCCCAACAGTAACATCGATAACTACATTGGACGTCTTACTGGCGCAGGTGCCGTCACCAACTACGCCCTACCATTCAATCTCACTCCCCTTCAAATAGCTACCGGTCCTGATGGCGCTTTGTGGTTCACGGCTGGCGCATTCGGCTCTAGCACAGGCGATATATATCAGGTAATAGGGCGCATCACGATCGCGGGAGTAGTCTCGACCTTTACACGGCCGTCAACCGAGGGGGATAACGGCATTTCTGACATCACGACTGGCCCCGACGGTGCTTTGTGGTTTACTGATGCATTTACCAATAGTATAGGCCGCATTACAGACTCCGGCACGATCACCAGCTATCCGCTACCCACCCCAAACTCTGGACCCGCAAGTATCACTGCTGGCCCCGATGGCGCTTTGTGGTTTACCGAGGGCGGCAGCGATCGAATAGGTCGTATCACCACCTCCGGGACGATCTCTGAGTACTCACTCCCCAATCCTACCTACACCACCATGGGCATTACAATGGGGCCTGATAGTGCTTTGTGGTTTACCGAAGGAAATGGCGCCAATCGAATCGGGCGCATTACGACGCCTGTTCTCCCGGCCCCCGCCAATCTCGCGGCATCCTCTCCTACCCAGAACCCCAGTCCCAGGTGGGATCCAGACCCCGGTGCCGCCTTCTACAACATATATCGTAACGGTACGAAAGTTGATTCCACGACCGCCAGCACGTACACGGATGACACCGCTCCCGAAGGCAACAATGCGTATTTCGTAACTGCCGTTGACTCAAGCGGTGCTGAAAGCAGTCCCAGCAACAGCGTGTACGTGCTGGTCGACCGTACGCCGCCAACCATCACCCACACGGTCAGCCCGGCGCCGAACAGCAGTAGCTGGAACAACTCGCCTACTACAGTCACCTTCAGCTGCTCGGACGTGGGCAGTGGCATCCAGTCCTGTTCCGCCCCACAAACCGAATCTATCGATGGCACATATACGCTGACAGGCACAGCGACCGACAAGGCCGGTAACTCCGCCTCCGTCACCGCCGCCATCGACCTCGATCAAACGCCACCTAGCCTGGGCGCTCCCTCCTGGACCGCTAATCCGGCGCCCACCATTCAGAGCACCACCGTTTCCGTGCCGGTAACTGATGAACTATCCGGTGTCGCGGGCGGCGAGTACTATGTCGGCGCGGTCGATCCAGGTCAGGGCAACGGTACGCCCATGACCCTCAGCAACGGTACCCTCTCCGCCACCTTCGCCTCGGGCACTCTCATGCCTGGCATCTACCAGGTGAGCTTCAGAGCGGAAGACATCGCCGGCAACTGGAGCCCAGGTGTCAACGACGATCTCGTAGTCTACGACGCCTCAAACAGCGGAGCGGAGGGCCACAGCAATAGCCTGCTGCCTATCTACGGTACAGACATCCTCCCTGGGCTCATGCAGGCCGCGCAAATCGACACCGCCAGCTTTGCCCTGCATGTCCGCTACACCAACGGCAATCTGAATCCGAGCAGTACCATCCAATTTGCCTACGATACCGGCACCCAGTGCAATAACGCCAACAAAGCTATCAACTGTCACACCATCACGGTGGACTCAACTTCCGTTGACTGGTTGGTAATTAACGGAAACAACAACTTCCAAGCGACCATTCAAGGTACGGCCAGCGTTACCGTCGACGGCACAACCACCACCAACGCGTTTAGGGTTGTGGCGACCGATGGTCATCTGCTTAACCCCGGCGCCAGTGACACGTTTGAGATCCTGATCTTCTCGCCTGGGGCCAGCCCCTACTCGGCCTCCCCACTCTACACGTTCTATGAACCTCTGACGAGCGGAAACGTTGTGGTGAAGGGGTAGGGATACTGCTGACCTTGGCATGAACTCTGCTCGTTGCATTGCTGACGCGGCCTCAAGGCGGATACTCCGCATCTAAAGTACCCGCAGCCCCGTAATCCCACTCGCGTAGCGCGGCCATTCGCTCGCGGGCCCGGTTGGTCCGGGCTCGGTCGAACGCACCTACCGACGCCGGCGCGCAGGCGGGACGGGACCGCGCCAAATGCTCCATGCCGTTCTCCATGCGCACATCGCGCACGCCATGCTTGGCCACGTGTATGGCCCCATGCTTGGCCCCATGCACGGCCAGCGGTTGTCCCATGTGGTGC
>JANWHL010000211.1 GCA_025450405.1 Ktedonobacterales bacterium | reverse complement strand
GTCCGGTCAGCCCATGCCTGGCCAGGGCCAGCCGATGCCGAACGGCCAGGCGCCGCAAGGCGGCCAGCAGCATCGCATGCGCTTCGACCGCCAGGCGCAGCGACCAGGACCCGGCCAGCACACCGGCCATCCGCAACAGGGCCAGGGCCCGCGCGACCGCCGCGGAGTGCCCGGGCAGCACGGCGCGGGCGGGCGCAACACCCCACAGCGCGGGCAGGGCACGCCCGGCCGCGGTGAGCGCGGCGGTCGGGGGTCGCACCAGCAGCCGCCACCCTACGGCCCGGGCGGATACGTCATCCCCGGGTACGGCGTGCCGCAACCGTACGGCAATGGCGCCTATGGCGGCCCCGACGGCCGGCAACAGCGCCAGGGCCAACGCGTGCGCCCACCAGCTCCGCCGGCACAGCCCGCGCGCACCTTCGACGTGCGCGGCGTCCTCTGGGTCCGCGGCAGCGTGGCGGAGCTGCTGGACGAGCGCGCCGCGCTCGCGCCGGTGGCCACCATGTCGGCGGACGAGGTGCGGCGGATGGGGCTGCGTCCCGGCGATGTCATCAATGGGCGCGCGGAGGAGCGTGGCACGCGCCGCCAGGTGGTGGCCGTGGAAACCGTCAATGGCATGGCGCTCGAGGAGCTCCATGACCGGCCGGTCTTCGAGCAGCTCACGGCGATCTCTCCCCGCCAGCGCATCACGCTGGAGCATGGCCAGCGCCCGCTGGCCCCACGCATCATCGATCTCTTCGCGCCGTTGGGCTATGGCGCGCGCGCGCTGATCGTCGCGCCGCCCAAGACCGGCAAGACCACCTTCCTCCGCGAGACCGCCGAGGCGGTCCTGGCCAATCACTCGGAGGTGCAGGTCCTGGCGTGTCTGGTTGGCGAGCGCCCAGAGGAGGTCACCGACCTGCGCTCGGCGCTGGAGCCGCGCGGCGGGCTGGTCTACGCGGCCAGTTTCGACGAGCAGACGGAGCGGCACGCGTGGCTGGTCCAGATCACCGTCGAGCGGGCCAAGCGCGTGGCCGCGAATGGCGGCGACGTGCTGATCCTGCTGGATTCGCTGACCCGGCTGGCACGGGCTGAGAACCTGGCCACTCGTGGGCTGGGGCGCACGCTCTCGGGCGGCATCGACGCGCAGGCGCTTGACACCGGCCGCCGGGCGTTTGGTGCGGCGCGCTGCCTGGAGGAGGGCGGCAGCATCACCATCATGGCGACCTGTCTGGTGGATACCGGCAGCCGCCAGGACGAGGTGGTGTACGAAGAGTTCAAGGGCACCGGCAACATGGAGATCTACCTCTCGCGCGATCTCTCGCAGCGCCGGATCTTCCCGGCGGTGGACGCGGTGCGCTCGGGCACGCGGCGCGAGGAGTTGCTGCTGACTCCGGAGGAGCTGAAAGTGGCGACCGCCCTGCGGCGCTATCTGGCCGACAAGCCGCTCCAGGCGGCCACGACCCAGCTGCTGAACGTCCTGGAGCGCATGCCCTCCAACGCGGTGCTGGTCCAGGCGATGGAGCAGAGCGGCGGCCTGGGTCGCCTGTAACACCGATTCCAGATGGGCCACGCCGGTGGCCCTCGTCTGCCGTCTCCGCCCAGGCCACGCCGATGACCTTCGTCGCCGGAGGCTTGGTAGGGGCGTCCGGTGGACGCCCGACGCGTCTTCAGAGGGTCTCTGGGGGAGACCCGTCGCATGGAGTGAGTATCCAGGGAGGTCGGGGTGTTGCCATCCAGCGGGCCGGCGCGTCGACGTGCGCGCCGGCGCGGCCACCGGCTGGGGTTCGTGGGAGCGATCGCCGGTGTGCTGGCGCTCGCGGCGCTGGCGGGCTGTACCACCTTCCACGGACTGGTCACGCCACTGGGCGCGGTCGACGAATTCCCCGCCGTCGCCTGGGCGCCCACTCCCAGCGCGAGCGCCGTGCGGCCTGACAGCGGCGTCTATCTCATCCCGCACTATCACCTCATCCTCGTCCACATCCTCATCCCCGAAACCAACCTCGCCTCGCTGGGCCCCGACGCCGTGCACGGCGCCGTGGGGGTGTGGTGGGTGGCCCTCGACGATCGGGCGCCAGGCGGTGGCCTCGTGACCTATGACCCCGCCTGCCTCGGCTTCGTCGACGCGAGCAACGGCGCGCGCTTCGACATCGCGGGCGGGTATCTGAGCGGCCCGGCGACCGGGAGCCTGGGGCGCTACCCGCTCTGGCTGAATCCGGAGGACGCGTCGATCAGCGCTGGGCTCTCGCACGCGGACGAAATCGCCGTGCCCGCTCACCGAGCGAATGGCGCGCCGATGGCCTATCTACCGCCAGCGCCGGGCGCGGTGTGCGGTGGCCCATCCGGCGCATAGCCGCGCAGAGTCTTTCACCGGGAGCGCGCTTCCGCTGTGAGCCGTTCTTGACGATGGTACACGGTGATGGTACACGGTGCGAGCGCAAGCGCGAGACGGCCCCGTGGGCGGTCGGTGGATGGTCCCCCTCACTGGCCCCTTATTCGGGCTCGATCGGCACTGTGGCGCTTACTTGGTCGGAGGTGACGGCCAAGCCGGGAACCTCGGCCGCGGCGCGATCAGCGCGCGATGTCGTCGGCCGGCGGCTTATCCCGGAACGGCCAGCCAGGGAGCAACAGGGCGACCACGAAAGCCGCCGACGCGACTATGAAGGTGAGGAAGTACGCGCGGCTCAGCCCCGCGAGGAACGCATGGCTGAAGGCGACGCTTGCCGCATGCGCGACCGTCTGGGGGTAGTCCGCGGGTGGCGGGTAGGCGGCGGGTGGGGGCGCGCGAAACGTGCTGAGCTGGTCCGCCGTGACGGTCGCCAGGATGGTTGCCAGCATGGCCACGCCAAGGGATTGGAAGATTGAGCGGCTGGCGTTGACGAGCGAGCTGGCGCGCGGCAGGGCGGCGGGCGCGATGCCGCTGAGCCCGGCGAGCAGCGTGGGCTGGAGCACCAGGGCCAGCGCCACGCCCCGCACCACGAGCAGAACCATGATGTTGAGATAGGGCTCGGTCAGGGAGAGCAATGAGAATTGCCACGTGTTGAAAATCAGCAGACCGAAGCCCGCCGCGACCAGTAAGCGCGGGCCGATCTTGTCCTGCACGATACCGATGAACGGCGAGAGGATGCCGCTGGAGATCGCGAGGGGCAGCAAGAGCAGCCCGGTCTGGAGGGGCGTGAGGCCGCGCAAGATCTGGAGGTAGAGCGGCAGGAGGAACTCCGCGCCGAAGAAGCCGATCACGCTGATCCAGCCGATGAGGTTAGCGATGGTGAAGGTGGGCCGCAGGAAGAGCCGCACGTCGAGCAAGGCATCGCCCTTCTTGCGGACCTCCCAGACGATGAACGCGAGCAGCGACGCCAGGCCGATGCCGATAGCGGCGCGCACCGGCGTGCTCGACCACCCACTCGTCGCGGCGGCCGCCCCGGCTTGCCCGGGTCCGGTCGCGCCCTGGGGCGCGCCGTTCGAGAGGCCGTACAGAATGCCGGCGAAGGCCAGGATGGCGAGGAGGGCCCCCACATAGTCGATGTAGACGCGGCCCTCGCGCTTGTTCTCGCGCAGGAGCCAGGTCCCAATGCCCACGCCGAGGAGCCCGATGGGCACGTTGACGAAGAAGATGAAGCGCCAGCTCGCGTATTCGACGAGCGCCCCGCCGACCACGGGGCCGAGCGCCGGGGCCACCACCAGTGGGATGCCGAAGACCCCGAAGGCCTGGCCGCGCTCCTCAGGCGGAAATGCGCTGAAGAGGAGCGCCGTGCCCAGCGGCAGCGCGGAGCCGCCCGCGAGCCCCTGGAGGATGCGGAAGGCGATCAGCGCCGGTAGGTTGGGGGCGAGACCGCACAAGGCGGACGCGAGCGTGAAGCCCAGGAGGCTCGCCAGATAGACGCGCTTGATGCCAAAGCGGTCGGCGAGCAATCCCGCCATGGGCGTGACGATGCCGATGGCCAGGACGAATCCGCTGATGACCCACTGCACCTGGCCGATGTCGCCGCCGCCGCTGCCAGCGAAGACGGTGCGCAACGTGGGCAGGGCCACGTTGACGACCGTGGCGTCCATAATGACCATGAATGTGCCGAAGATTACCGAGGCCACGACTTGCCATTTGTATGGCCACCGTTTCACGCTGCCCTCCAGTCCGCCGCTGGCCGAATGCCAGGGGATAGCTGACTTACCAATAGGTTAGTTTTCGAGCGATGGGGTGACGCGGGATGCGCTATCAGAGATGACGGGGATCGCGTGTCGGGGTGGGGTCGTCGGGAGTCGCGGTCCGACTATGCCGTTCGGGGTGGGGTGCCGCCCACGCCGCGCAGGAAGCACGCGAGCAGCTCATCCACATAGGTGGGCAGGTCCACCGCGCCGGTGAGCCGCGGGTTGGGGTGCCCTGGGGAGGGGAGCAGCATCGCGAGATTGAGGAAGATCATGACCCCGAGCATCGGCCGGTGGGGCCGCAGGACGCCCGCCGCCATGCCCTCCTCCAAGACGCGCGCGATCGGCTCCTGAATCGCGCGCGCGAAGCCCTCCTCTACATCGCGCGCCTGCTCGGGGCGCAGTTTGCCGCGTTCGTCGGTCAGGAATTTCATCGGATCGAAGAACGGCATCCCAGCCAGGGCCAGCAAGATGCCACGGAGGCGGCCCGCGGTGTCGGGTGTCGCCGCGATGGCGGCCTCGATCCGCTCGCGCCGCGCGGCGAGCATATCCAGCAAGACGGCGCAAAACAGATCCTGTTTGCTCCGGAAGTGGTGGAACAGCGCGGGTTTGGTCAGCCCCAGCACATCCGCGACGGTTTGCAGGCGGATGCCCGCGTAGCCCCCCTGGTAGTACAGCCGCTCCGCCTCACGGACAATGTGTGCGCGCGTGTCCGTCGTGCGCCCGTCGTGTTTGGCCGGCCGTTCCATCCGCGTGAGCTCCACCAGCACAAGTGCCTTACCACATGGTAAGGTATACCAGGCGGATCGGCCGCCGTCAAGGCGCCCGGCGGCGATGGCGCTCTGGTGGGCCTGGCGCAAAGCGTGCACGGGATCCCGGAGCCGCAACGAAGCGAGGTGAGACAAACCCTGGCTGTCCGGCTGGCGGACATGATGTTGGATGGCTGGCTCGCACGCTAACGGAGGCAGCCCTTTTCGCGCCCACAATTCTACCAACTTGTTGGTAAATAGTCCGGCGTGGCGGTGCGTGTGTGGGAAAGACGGGACGGGCAGCCGCGCCGTCTTGCGCAGAGGAGGTCCGACATGATCACGCACGCTTTGGATGCGCTCACGGGGGCGGTGGCATCGCGCCGCGGCAAATGGATTGCGCTCGCGCTTTGGCTCTTGGTGGTCGTGGTGCTCACGCTGGTGGCGCCGAAGCTGGCGGACCATTATGCCAACAACACGACCCAGCTTCCTGGCGGCGACCCCTCGCAAGTGGCGCGTCGACTTCAGCTGGCGAAGTTCCCCTCTCAGGAAGGCGCGCCGGCCATCGTCGTGTTCAGCGACCGCGGCGGACTGACGGCGGATGATCAGGCGCGCGCGCGCCAGGTGAGCGATTGGCTGCGGTCGGCGGCGCGGCCGGCGGGTGTGGACGGAGTTGTATCGATCTTCACGACGCCGGGAGCGGCTGGGCAGCTGGTGTCACCGGACGGCACGACCATGACGATGGTCGTGGCGATCGGCGCCGACGCGGTGGTGCCAAACGTCGTCAAGGCCATGCGGGCGTATCTGGTGCCCGTGACACACGGCAGCTCACTCAGGGCATATGTGACCGGGCCCGCGGGCCTCTTCGCGGATACACTCAGCGTCTTTACGTCTGGGAATCTGGATTTGACGCTGGCTACGCTGGTGCTGGTGCTCGTGCTGCTGCTGATAGTGTACCGTTCGCCGCTGTTACCGCTGCTGCCGGTGCTAGCGGTGGGGCTGGCGCTGCAGGTGGCGACCGCGCTGCTGGGATACGCCGCGCAAACGGGAATTTTCGGGGTCAGCCAGCAGGCGGACTCGATCGCGACCGTGCTGCTGTTCGGGGCGGGGACCGATTACAGCATATTCATTGCCTCCCGATTTCGGGAGGAGCTGCGTCACACGCCGGACAAGTATCAGGCGATGCGGACGACGATGCGGGCGGTAGGGGAGGCCATCACGTCGTCGGCGGGGACGGTGATCCTGGCATTGCTGACACTGACGCTCGCGGCGCTGAGTCTGTACTCTTCGCTCGGTCCGACGATGGCCGTGACGATCGCGGTCATGTTGGTGGCGGGGTTGACGCTTGTGCCGGCACTGCTCGTTACGGTGGGACGGGCCGCGTTCTGGCCTTTCACACCGCGATTCGAGCCAGACCGTGCCGCCCGGCGCGACCAGGAGCCGCGTGGATTCTGGGGGTGGTTGGGAAGCTGGACGGCGCGGCATCGTGTGGCCGCGACGGCGGGGAGTCTGGTGCTGCTCGCGGTGCTCGCGCTTGGCAATATCGGCATCGTGCGCAGCTACAACTTTCTGACGGCATTCCGTGTGGCAACTGACGCGACGACTGGCTACCAGGTGCTGCGCGACCACTTCCCGGCTGGCACGCTCGCCCCCACGACGGCGGTGATTGAGTTGGCGGGATCGGATCCGGACGTCTACAGTCATTTGGTCGAGCTCGACGCGGTCACGGCGGCGATAGCCGCGGACCCACACGTGGCGCGAGTGGAGGGGCCGACTCGTCCGGCGGGTGGGGCGCCGACGACACCGCCCGCGGCTCTGCAAGCGGAAATCGCGATGGTGCCGGCATCGGTGCGAGCGGCGATTCGCTCGGGCCAAGTGGGTCCGCCGGTGGATCCGCGTTTGGCGCCGGCAATCGCGGCGTACGCGGCCACGGTGCCCTACGTGTCCACGGACGGCACGACAGTACAACTCTCGGTAGTGTTCGTGGACGACCCGTACGCGCAGGGGGCAATCGGCGAAATTGCGCGGGTGCGCGCCGCGGCGCGGACGGCTCTGAACGCGAACGGGCTCGGCGGAGGCGGGACGTCAGCGACGGTTGCCCTGGCGGGGCAAACGGCGGAATTGGCGGACACGCAGGCCGACAACGCCCGCGACACGCGGCTGATCGTGCCGGTGACGCTGGCACTGGTTGGAGTGGTGCTGGCGTTGCTGCTGCGAAGCCTGATCGCCCCGCTGTACCTATTGGCGGCGGTGACCCTGAATTTCTTCGCGGCCATCGGCATCTGTGGGCTCGTGTTTCAGCGGGTGCAGGGGCAAGATGGCGTGTACTACGCGATTCCCCTGTATACCTTCATTTTTCTGGTGGCGTTGGGGGCGGACTACACGATTTTCCTGATGAGTCGTGTGCGCGAAGAAGCGGGCAGACATGGACTGGAGGCGGGCACACCGCTGGCGGTGAGCGCGACGGGGGGCGTGATCACTTCGGCGGGAGTGATCTTGGCGGGGACCTTCGCCGTCTTGACGACGCTGCCGTTGACCCTCCTCTATCAGTTTGGCGTATGCGTGGCGGTAGGGGTGTTGCTGGACACGTTGGTCGTGCGCGGGCTCTTCGTGCCGGGGGTGGTGCTGCTTCTCGGACGGTGGAACTGGTGGCCGGGGCGGGATCCCGACATGACACGTGAACGCGGAGCGCGTGCGTTGGAGGACTCGGGGGGTGAGCGGTGAGGCCAGTGTAGCTGGCCCCACGTAAGTGGGGGACGAACCGCGGGGGTGCCGGGGTGAGCTGGGCACACGCGTGACGTGCCACATGGTAAGGTCTATCAAACAGAGCGGACGCCGTCAGGATACCCACTGGAGTGTGGATCATGGACACCGTCCCACTGCGCGCGCTACCCACGGCCGATCTGGCGGCGGCCAGGGGCGCGGCATCGGCCTTTGCGCGGCATGGCCACGTGCTCGCCGCCTTTGAAGCGCTCCACGACGCGCTCGGCGATGTCTTTCGCCTGCCGTTGCCTGGCTTCGATGGCGTGGTCCTGGTCGGGCCCGAAGCCAACCGCTTCCTCCTCGTCGACGCGCGCGACAGCTTTCGCTGGAGGGCCGAGGGAGACCCAGTGACGCGGCTGCTGCGGCAGGGTGTCCTGGTCACCGACGGGGCGCTTCACGACGAATTCCGGGAGATGATGACGCCCGCGCTGCACCGCCGGGTGTTTGACAGCTTCATCGCCAGCATGAATCGGAGCGCGGACCGTGTGATCTCGGACTGGCGCGACGGCACGCGCGTTGACCTGCTGACTGAGATGCGCCGCGTCGCGCTGCTGGTCCTCGTGGAGACCTTATTTCGGGACGATTTTGGTCCGCGGATGACGCGGCTCTGGCCGGCCGTGCTCCGGACCATCCGCTATATCTCTCCAGGTCCCTGGCTGGTCTGGCCAGGCGTGCCGCGCTTGGGATACGCCCGGGCGGTGCGCCGCCTGGACGGCTATTTCCATGGGCTCATCGCGCGCCGGCGCGCACGCGCTGGTGGCGGGGACGATCTCGTGGGCGCGCTGATCGACGCCGGCCTGAGCGATGAGGTGATCCGCGATCAACTGCTCACGCTGTTCATCGCGGGCCATGATACGAGCACCGCGTCGCTCGCATGGACCTTCTACACCCTCGCGACGCATCCGGACGCGCTCGCGCGGGCGCGGGAGGAAGTGGACGCCGTCTTGGGGGATGGGGCTCCCACCGCCGCGCACCTGCGACCGCTGCGCTATCTCGAGTGCGTGATCAAAGAGACGGCGCGACTCTATCCTCCCATTCACCTGGGGTCGCGGATCGCGGCCGTCGATATCGAATACCAGGGCTATCGCATCCCGGCGGGGACGCGCGTCGTCTATTCCATCTATTTGACTCACCGCGATCGGCGGCACTGGCCGGAGCCGGAGCGGTTCGACCCCGACCGCTTCGCGCCCGAGAGTCACGAACCTCGCATAGCGTACAGCTATCTCCCGTTTGGTGGCGGCCCACGCAATTGCTTGGGCGCGGCGTTCGCGCAAGTTGAGGCGAAAGTAGTCGTGGCGCGCATCCTCCAGCGGTACGACGTGCGGTTTGTCGGGGGACGCGTCCGCCCGCGCATGCGCGCGACCCTCGAGCCCAATCCCGGTGTGCTGGTCGAGGTGCGCAAGCGCTGACCGGCCCCGCGGCCACGTCTATTGGTTCAGGTGGAGCGTTTCGTCGCGCCGCGGGGTCGCCGCGTATGCGCGGCCTTTCCACACGACGGGCGCGCGCCGCCAGCGGCGGTAGAGCGCCAGCAGGCCGAGGAGCGGGACGGCCCACGCCGCCAGGGGAGTCGTGACCACCTCGTGCGCTGGCCGACGCAAGGACCACCCCACGAGCCCGCGCACGAGGAGCAAACCGGCGATTTCCACCACGGCCATGGCCCGGCGCTTGGCGACCAGCAGACCAACAAACGGCATGACGAATACCGACGCGTAGCCCCAAGCGAAGATCGGTGCCCACCAGATGGGGAGGCGCCGCGCGGACGACGCCGTGAGGGCGCCGAGGAGGTTCTTGGAGAAGCCGGCCCACACGTCGCGGAAGGAGCGATACATGCGGCAGCTGAGCATCGAGGTCCCATCCACGAGGGCGATCCGGAAGCCCCACGCCCGGAAGCGCCCGGCCAGCGCGAAATCATCGATCAGGGCGCCGCGCACGCTCGCGTGTCCGCCAATCGCCCGGTAGCTGGCGGCCCGCGCCAGCAGATACTGGCCGTTCGCGGCCGTCCGTCCGCTGGCGCCACACCACATCGCCCGGAGATCGAGCCCGATCAGTGGGAGAAAATCAATCACAAAGGACACCATGACGCGCTCACCCCACGTCGCGCAGCGCTGGGCGGGGAATACGCTGAGCAGGTCCACATCGAGGGTCAGCGCGCGGGCGATGCCGACTGCCAGGCTCTCCGGCTCGTGCAGCGTGTCGGCGTCGGTGAAGAGCAGCCACTCGCCCGCGGCCCGCGCGGCGAGGCGTTGGCAGGCGAAGCTCTTGCCATTCCAGCCGGGAGGCGGATCGTCGGTCGCGTGGATGACGGTGAGCCGCGGGTTGGCGGCGCTCAGGCTGGCCAGACGCTCGGTCGTCCCGTCGGTGGACGCGTCGTCGAGGACGATGACCTCAAACTGGGGATAGCGCTGGTCGAGCAATGACGTGACGCATGACGCGATGGTGGTGACCTCGTCGCGGGCGGGGATCAGCACGCTGACGCTGGGCGGGGCCACCATGGGCTCTGCCGCGCGGGCGCGGACCCAGCGGAAGAAGCGGATGTTGCGCGCCGCATGCGCGCCGAAGACCGCGAGCAGCGCGAACGCGGTGAAGTCGGGCGCGTAGGCCAACCAGTAGAGCGCGCGCCGCGCGAAGAAAGACATCACGAGTGCCCGCTCCTTGGTCGCGCGCGTTGGCCCAGGATGAATGGGCCGAGCTTGAGCAACAGGACGCCGAGCTGGACCGCGGTCAGGATGATCATCCACGCGGGCAAGCGGACGAGCGGGAGGTAGACGAGCAGCGCGATCGGGATGGCCAACGTCCGGAGCGCGTCGCGCTTGGTGAGGAGCGTGGCCCCGATGGCGGTGAGGCCCATGACCAGCGGAATCTGGTAGAGCGTCAGTCCCGCCCAGACCCCAAACATGACGACGATGCCTCTTCCACCTCGGAAACGGAGGAAGACCGAGAACGCGTGCCCGAGGGTCGGCATGATGGCAATCCCCAGCAGCTGCCAGTCGGCATAACCGCCGAACCAGCGCGCGAGCGCGACGGGAATGAAGGCTTTCAGGAAATCAAGCACCAGGACGGCCGCGCCCAGCCGCCACCCGGCGGCACGGAACGCATTGGCGGCTCCGGGGTTGCCATCTGGCTGGTCGCGCGGATCCACCTGGAACAGGGCGGTCCCCAGCCAGACCGACCAGGGCAGCGCGCCCAAGAGATAGCTGAGCGCGAGCCCGAGCGCAAACCGCCAGGTGACCATCGGTTGTCCCGTTTCATTCCTCGGATAACGTGGCCTCAGATAACGCGGCCGCGGCGGGCCCCGGCTCGAGGGCGTTCAGCGCCAGCATGTAACGTGGCCGCGGCGGGCCCCGGCTCGAGGGCATTCAGCGCCAGCATGACCCGATGGATGCGCTCGCCGCCTTCGCCGAGGGTGCTGCCCCAGAGCACACCTGGAACACGATCGGCCAGGTCCGGATTCACCGTAAAGGCCCGCCCGCCGTACCCGACGACAGGCGTGAGCACCCCCTCTCGCTGGGGCAGCCAGAGCGGCCACTCGGCCAGCGCGAGCGCGGCGGGTTCGCTCATCGCCGCGAAGACCAGGGCGGCGGGGTCGGCACGCTCGACGAGCGCGGGGAGCTCGGCGAGGGGGAGCGACTGGCCGAGATAGACGACAGGCCAGCGCGCGCGCCGCAACAAGACGGCGAGGATCAGGATGCCGCCTTCGTGTGCCTCCTCAGGGGCGCAGGCGAGGACGACGGGCTGCGCGCGAAAGGGGGGTGGGCTCGCGCGCATCCATGCCAGAAGCTGGTGCCGCAGGAGGTGCGTCGCATAGTGCTCGGTCCCCACATCCACCATGCCCACGCTCCACGCGTCCCCGATCGTCGCGAGCGTGGGTCCGACCACATCGAGGACGACACGCTCGATGGGATGATGCGCGGCGGCGTCGCGCAGGATCGCCGTCACCGCTGGGTCATACGCCAGCAGTGCCGCGAGCAGGGATTCGCGCACGAGCGTGAGCGCTGGGTCGGTGCGCTTGACCGCCGGGAGGGGTTCGCGGAGCGCCCGAGCCACGCCAGCAGCACGCGTTTCGAGTTGAAGGGTCTGAATGGCCCGACCCGCGCGCGCGCCCGCGTCCATCCTGAGCTTCACCCATTGCAAGCGTATGACGTCGAGCTGCGCGTAGCGCCGGTGTCCCCCGACGCTGCGCGGCGCGTCGGGAAAGCGGTAGCGGCGCTCCCAGATGCGGAGCGTGGATTCGGCGATGCCGGTGATGCCCGCCACCGTGCCGATCGAATAGCCGGGATCGGCGCCCAGCGCGAGATCGTCGTTTGGGGGAATCATCTCGGTTGGCTCGGTCATGCGCGCGCTCGTCTCATCCGCGATTTGGCCGTGTCGTGGGGACGTCGTGGCATCCAGTGTAACACGCCG
>JANWHL010000210.1 GCA_025450405.1 Ktedonobacterales bacterium | reverse complement strand
TTCGTCGAGATTCTACCGGGCAAGGAGGGGCTGGTCCGCATCTCGCAGCTCGCCGACTACCATGTCAATCGGCCGGAGGATGTCGTCTCCGTCGGCGACGAGATCACCGTGATGGTGATTGAGGTGGACCCACAGGGGCGGGTCAACCTCTCGCGCCGAGCCGCGCTGAGCGGCGAGATGCCGTCGGCCGAGGAGCTGGAGGCCGAGCGCGGACCCCGGCGCATGGGCCCCGGCGGACCACGCGGCGGTGGTCGCGGCGGCCCGGGCGGCTACGGCGACCGCGGCATGCAACGTTCTGGCTTCGGTGGCGGTCCCGGTGGCGGGATGGGCGGCGGCTACGGCGGCCCACGCCAGTCCGGCGGCTTTGGCCGCGGCGGGTATGACGGCGGCGCTCCTGGTGGCCAGGGCAGCCGCGGTGGTCCCGGTGGTCCCGGTAGCGGACGTGGACCGGGAGGCCAGGGCGGTCGTGGCGGCCCCGGCGGCCCTGGTGGGTTCCGCGGGCCCGGCGGACCTGGCGGACCCGGCAGCCAGGGCGATCGTAACTGGTAGGCGGTGACTGGCCGGTCCGTGACTGGCTGGTCACGAGCCGAGAGTCGCGACCGCTCGTCCGGAGAAGGACGCGCAGGCGGAGGGGAGCAATCCCTTCCGCCTGCGTGTTATCCTGGCGATGGGTCAGCGAGCGGCAGCCAAGTGACGGGAGGAACGTCGATGCCAGAGGAGTCCAGCGCGGAGGTCCTGGCCGCGGTCGCCGGAGAAGTACAGGCGTGCACGAACTGCGACCTCTACAAGGGCACCCAGCACGGCGTGCCCGGCGAGGGCGACGCGCACGCCGCGGTCATGTTCATCGGTGAGGCCCCCGGCTTCAACGAGGATCGCCAGGGCCGGCCGTTCGTTGGGCAGGCGGGGGGATTCCTCGGCGAGTTGCTGGCGGCGGCGGGGCTCCGACGCGAGGATGTCTTCATCACCAATGTTGTGAAGCACCGACCGCCGAATAATCGCGATCCCCTGCCGGAGGAGATCAGCGCGTGCGCACGCTCTCTGTCGCGCCAGATCGCCGCGATCAATCCGCGCGTCATCGTCACCTTGGGCCGCTATTCGATGGCCCGCTTCTTTCCCGGCGCGACCATCAGCCGCATCCACGGCCAGTACAAACTCGTGGATGGGCGCGTCGTCGTGGCGATGTACCATCCGGCGGCGGCCCTCCACCAGCAGTCGCTGCGCCAGACCCTGCTCGACGACTTCGCCGCCGCCATCCCGGCGGCGCTGGCGCACGCGACTCAGCTGGCCGCGGAGGGCAAGCTGGGGACCGCTTCACCGGCGAGCGGGAAGGCGGACGACGCGAAGGACGACGAGCCACCCCAGCAGCTCGCGCTTTTCTGATGAAGGAGATCGGTGATGGACCTCAAAGCGATGCAGACGGCGATCCGGGATGAGGGTGTGGACGGCTGGCTCCTGGTCGACTTCCGGCGGTCGAACCCGATCGCGCACCGCGTGCTGGGGCTGCCCGAGCATGCCTTCTTCAGTCGCCGCTGGTTTTACTACGTGCCGGCGCATGGCGAGCCAACCCGGCTGGTGAGCGCGGTGGAGTCCCACGTGTTGGACCGCCTCACGGGCGAGAAGCGTGTCTTCCACACCTGGCAGGAGCTACACGAGCAACTCGGCGCGGCGCTGGGCGGCGCGCACCGCGTGGCGATGGAGTACTCGCCGGACAACGCCAACCCCTACGTCGCGACCGTGGACGCGGGGACCATAGAACTGGTGCGCTCGCTCGGCCCAGAGGTCGTCAGCTCGGGCGCGATGGCCCAGCGCTTCGAGGCCGTGCTGACCCCGGAGCAGATCGACTCGCATCGCGCCGCCGGGCATGCGTTGCTGCGCGCCCGCGATGCCCTGCTCCCCTGGCTGCGCGAGCAACTGCTGGCCGGCACGGCGCTTACTGAGTATGCGGTGCAGGCTGAGTTCGCCGAGCGGATGCGCGCCGAGGGGCTGAATGTCCCCGCCGACGACAAGCCGCTGGTGGCCGTCAACGGCAACGCTGGCAATCCGCATTACTCGCCCACGGCGGAGCGCCACGCCCCCGTGCGTCGCGGTGATCTGCTCTTGCTGGACTACAGCGCACCGCTCGCGGGCAACTCAAGCAACGTGGTCGCCGACTACACCTCGATGTATTTCCTGGACGCGACCGTGCCAGAGCGGCTCCAGGGGCTGTTCGCCGTCATCCGCGACGCGCGCGAGACTGGCATCGCCCTGCTGCGCGAGCGCTTCGAAGCGGACAAGCGCGTGGAGGGCTGGGAGGTGGATGACGCGGTGCGCGCCGTCATCCGCGACGCCGGACACGGCGACGCCTTCGTCCACCGTACGGGCCATAACATCGGGACAGCCACCCATGGTCGCGGTGCCCACCTCGATAACTACGAGACCCACGACACGCGCCCGCTGCTCCCGTACACCATCACGAGTATGGAGCCTGGCATCTACCTGCCCGACGAGGGCATCGGCCTCCGTACCGAGGTGGATGTCATTCTGTTGCCACACGGCATCGAGGTGACGGGCGTGCCGGCGCAGACGGAGATCGAGCCGCTGTTGAATCCGTGACGCACTGGGCGGACGGCCCGCGAGGAGGGGCCGACGCGCTCCAAATTTCCACGATCAGCGGTGACGCCCGCATGCCTCATCTGGGACCACGTCATGCGCGGTGGCAGGCGCCACAACTCCAGCATGCCAGATTCCACCGAATCACACCGCGTCTCGCACATGATCGCAACCCCGGCGCGCGGGGACGCGTGGTACGTTCTCTCCGCGCGTGCTCGCTATCGGCACAGCGGCACGAGGGCAGACGACGAGTTCGGCGAACAGAAGGAGGCGGCAAGCATGAAGATGACGCGACGATTGTTGGTTGGATTGGTCATGGCGCTTGTCGGTGTGCTCGCCGCCGCCGGGACGGCCGGCGCGGCCCCGCGAGGCGAGGCGGCCACCTGCGCGGGCGGCACGATCGCGGCGGGGACCTACCAGTCGCTCATGGTCACGGGCACCTGCACGCTACCCGACGGCGGAACGGTCATTGTCAACGGCAATGTCACGGTCGGCCAGGGCGCGATCCTGAACGCCCTCACGCCGGCAACGCTCGACGTCAGCGGCAATATCTCGGTCCGGTGGGGCGGGTCGCTCGCATTGGGCTGCTCGCCTGCGGCGGGCTGTGAGACGACGACGAACGACTTCGTGGGCGGGAATATCCACGCGAACCATCCCCTGGTGATGATCCTTCACAGCAACACCATCGCCGGTAATGTGTCGATCAGCGGCGGCGGTGGAGGCGTCAATTGCGACTTCAACCCGAACTTGTCAAGCCCCAACTTCAGCACCTTCGAGGACAATCGGATCGGCGGCAACGCGCACGTCGCGGGGATGGAGTCGTGCTGGCTCGGTTTCATTCGCAATCAGATCGGCGGCACCGCCCTGCTCAGCAACAATGTGATGGCAGACCCGGACGCGAATGAGTTCGTTACGAACACGATCAAGGGCAATCTGGTCTGCTTCCGCAACTCGCCGGCTCCGCAGGTCGGAGATTCTGGCGGAGAGCCCAACGTGGTGGCCGGCCGCAAAATCGGCCAGTGCACGGCCGTGTAGCGGGCTGGCACCCAGGTAAGGTCAGTCGCCGCGCGGGCCCCGAGGATGCCCAGGGGCCGACCCCCGCCGGCCTTGTGCCCGCGCGGCGCCGCTGCTGCCGATGCGAGGCGGGGAGCGCGAATATGGGCAGCCCGGCACCCAGGGACCAGCCGGTCCGGGCTCGGCCGGCGACCTGGCCCGCGGACATTCGCGCGGTCGCGATTGGCGTGGCGCTCTGCGTGCTGGTGCTCGCCAGCGGCGCGATGCTTGCCTGGTATGGCGCGGTGGTCGCCCTCCGCTTCGCGGCCGCGCTCCTGGCGGCGCTCCTCGTCCAGCAGGCGTTCGTGACAATCATGCGGCGCGCGACCGGCCCCGAGCGGTCCACCCCGGCGGACGCGCTCACGCTGACGCGGGCCAGCGCCGGCGGGGTACTGGCGGGCATCGCCGCGTCGGGGGTCCACGACCGCGTGGGCCTCGCCGGGTGGCTCGCGTGCGGTGCGGTGGTGGCCGGAGCCACCGTGCTGGACTGGGTGGATGGCCCACTGGCTCGGCGTCTCGGCCCGACCAACCTGGGCGGCGCGCTGGATATCGAGGCGGACTCCTGGGTCACCCTCTGGTCGGGCGTCGCGGCCGTGACGCTCAGCGGTCTGCCGTGGTGGTGCGTGCTGGCGCCGATGCTCCACTACGCGCGACCGGCGCTGGCCATCCGGCGCGGCGGGCTGCCCGCTGGCGGCGACCCGTGGTGGGGGCGCGTCACGGGCGTGGCGCAGATGGCGCTCTTCATCGCGGCGCTGGCGCCCGTCACTGGACCCATCCGCGACAGCGCGCTGCCGGTGCTGGCGCCGCCCATCGGCGCGGCGCAACTGCTCGTTATGCTCGTGCTGGTTGCCCGACTGGCCAGCGGGCACCGAGAGCTGATTACGTCGTCACGTCGCGCTGGCGGACGAGCAGATAGCTGAGCCCAACCATCAGGACACAATAGCCGACCAGCACGGCGAATGCGACGCCCGGCGCCACCGGGCCCGTGCCGTCATCGCCGACGAGCGCCAGCGGCGCATGCGCCACGCGACCCAGAACGAGCGACGCGGAGGGGCCGATAAAGAGAAATTGCGAGCGCGTCAGCCAGGTCCCCGTGTCTCCGGGGATGCTGCCGCCGAGGGCGCCCAGGAGTCCGGCGCCGATCAGTTGGAGTAGCTGGTAGCCCAGCGCGCCGCCGATCCCCGCCGCCGTCGAGCGGCCCAGCGTCGCGGTGAAGAGCGCGATCAGCATCCCAGCGAAGAGCACAAGCGAGATGACCAACCAATAGAGCAGGACCTCGCCCACGCCGGCCGCGGTGAGACCGCTGACCGTGCCGCCCACCGCGGGACCGACGGTGACGCCGGAGAGCACGCCCAGCAGCAGGGTCAGCGCCGCGGTGACGAGCGCCAGCACGGCCAGGGCGCCAGTCTGCGCCGCGAGCACCTGTCCGCGCCCTGCCCCGCGCGCGAACGCCAGCCGCTGCGTCCCGTAAGCGTACTCCCCGCCGACCAGCGCACCAGCCAGGATGGCCAGCAGGATGAGGCCCATAAACTGCGCGTAGCCCCCAGCCGACCCCAAAGACGTGGGGAAGGTCAGATTGGTCCGCTCGGCCGCGATCACGCGCTGACGCGCTTCCTCGACCTGCTGTTGTTCTTGCGGGCTCGGAGTGACACACCGCGGCGGCCCGCCAGGCTGTGGCGTCGCGGTCTGGTCCGCCACCACGGTGGGGCAGGCGTTTGCGCCAGAAAAGATCGCCTGGTTCTCGAAAAGCGCGTACTCGAGCACGCCGAAGCCAACCACGATCGCGAACCCGAGCGCCAGCAGGACGACGAGCACTTTGGTCATGAGGCGCTTGCGCACCAGCAAGAGTTGACCGCCGGCCAATCGCGCCATCTCGATCATCCAGCCGCCGCTCGCGCGCGGGATGTCGCCGGTGTTCACAGGGGCGGGTGGCGCCGAAGTTGGAGACGTCATTGGGCACCTCCTCGCGTGGGTGGCTGGGCCGCGGGCGCCACGGCGCTGGTGGAATGTCCGTTCTGACCGCCGGTGAGCTCGAGGAAGTACTGCTCCAAGCTGCCCTCTCGCCGGCGCAGCTCGGCCGGGAAAAGGCCCTGGCGGGCCAGCAGCGCGCACACTTCCGATGCGCGCTCGACGGCGGCGTCCACCGC
The DNA here is from genome assembly GCA_025450405.1 of Ktedonobacterales bacterium. Classification (GTDB taxonomy): domain Bacteria; phylum Chloroflexota; class Ktedonobacteria; order Ktedonobacterales; family JADMIN01; genus JANWHL01. Next base: position 11,407 of record JANWHL010000210.1, on the reverse strand, counting down.
GATGAGAAAGCCACCGGGCGGCACCCAAGCTCCCGGCTCCGGCGCCACATATTGGAGTCCCCGCAGCCACGGCGCCTCCGCGGTCGCGGCGTGCAGCGCGGCCATCGCCCGCGCGGTCAGCTCGGGCTGGTCGAACCCGACGACGATGCCGCTCTGGGCCGCCAGGAGCTCCGCCACCTGCCCCTGGGCGACGGTGGTGCCCAGATTGAGGATGGCGACGCGCGAACAGATCTGCTGGACCTCGTAGAGTTGGTGGCTGGAGAGGATGATGGTCATGCCCTGCCGCGCCAGCCGGCCAATGAGTGCGCGCACGTCCACGATGCCGGCGGGATCGAGCCCGTTGGTAGGCTCATCCAGGATGATGAGCTCGGGCTCGGTCAGCAGCGCGGCGGCAATGCCAAGCCGCTGCTTCATGCCCAGCGAGTACTTTTGGTAGGCGTCGCCAGCGCGATCGGCGAGCTCCACCTGCGCCAGCACCGACTCGATGCGCGCCCGCGCGACGCGATCCGCGGCGGCGCCCGAGAGCGTCGCCACGATGCGCAGGTTGTCGCGCCCGGAGAGATATGGATAAAATGCGGGCTGTTCAATCAGCGCTCCCACGCGCCGCAGCAGCGACCGGCGTCGTGGGGTATCGCTGACCGACACGCCAAAGAGCGATACGTCGCCCTGCGTGGGCGCGACGAGCCCAAGCGTCATGCGCAGCGTCGTGGTCTTGCCGGAGCCATTGGGTCCGAGCAAACCGAAGACATCGCCGCGGCGGACTTCGAGGTTCAAATCGCGCACCGCGAGTCGCTGGCCATAGCGTTTGGTGAGGCCAACGGCTCGCAGTGGCGGATTGTTGGCCAGGACGCTGGCGGTGGCGGGAGCGAGCGCTCCCTGTGGGCTCGATCCTTGCATACGGCTTTTCCCTTCGCTCTGTCGGCGTCACCGCCAAGTCGGCATACAGCCGACCACCCCGCGGGGTTAGGCCACCTCCGTGGTCGGCCATGCGCCACCCGTGCTCGTGTGGCGCGACCTTCCGCCGCTGGACGATCAGCCGCGCGCGACACCGCCGCCCACAGACAGCGTAGCGGAACCCGACCGGCGCGTCAAGGTGGCGGCGCGGTGCCGGTGTCGGCGCGCCTCATGGCGGCATGAGACATGATGCATGGCCCCCCGCGGCGGTCTGTCGCCGGTGAGGCGGCGTGGTTATTCCGCCCGTGAGGGCATGAGTGGTTGAGGGGAGTGTGGTGATGCGCGATTTCAGGGCGCTGCTCACGCGGGTCCAGTCTGGGATAGTGCCGAGCGCCTGGCGCGTGATCCGTCCGAATCGCGAGTTTCTGGAGTGGCGGTCCATCATCTTTGTGGTGACGGCCGCGGCGGCGCTGGCGGTCCTCGGGTATACTACCTTCGCTGGCGCGGTTATCGGCATTGGTGTCCGCTACGACACCTCCGAACGCGTGCTGCTGATCTGGCAAATCGTGGACCTGTTCGGCCTGCTGGGCTTAATCGTCCTCTGCGGGGTCCAGGCCGCGCGTAGCATGGCGGCGCGCGACACGGTGGATGCGCAGTTCCTCATCCTCACGCCGGACGGCTTCGTGATGCGAACGGATCCTGACGACAAGCACACCGTCGAGGTCGATTATCGCGACATCACGGCGATGCGCGTGGTGGATCTGGTGGGCACGGTGTATCTGGTCATGCGCGTGGTTGACATGGGCAAACCGAAACGGGTCCTGATCGACGGGCGCTTTGGCAAGCCGAGCCAGCTTGCGCGGGAGATCATCGCGGACTTCACCATGGCCGTGGGCCAGGCGCCGCCCAATCTGGCGAGCCAGATATGAGTCGCGGGCGTGGTCGGTCCAGCCTGCTGGCCGCTCGAAGCGGTGGGGACACTGGGCGGCGCCGAGCCAGCGGATGCGCGATACTTCACGCCGTCACTGCGTTACATCGCGGGCCCTGTCCCCGCCGCGGGCTGTGTGGCCATCGCGACACCTGGCGGCGGCATACAGGGTCCGCCCGCCTACATCCTCGAGCGCTTCGGCGTGGTGCTGGCCGCAAACGCCGTAGCACGGCAGGTCTGGCCGAATTTGCCCGCGGCTTCGCCCCAGGAGGAGCGCCTGGCGGCATCGTGGATTGCGCTGGCGCCCGTAACGGCCGGCTGAGTGCGTTCGCCGGAAGGCACACTCGGAAAGGTTGATATTCGCCCACGGTTCGCCCCGCGGACAGTACGACAGCGAGTGCGACGGAGGGACGGCGATGTCCGGCGACGGAGTACAGCGTGCGCACGATCCCGCCGGTCTGGCGCGCCTCTACCAGCGGCTGCGGCGCCCACCCACGGCCCACACCGTCGCCGGGGCCCTGCCGGTGCTCTTCTTCGGTGACCTGTTCACGGCGGAGATCGCGACGGTCGGCCTCAATCCATCCGATCACGAATACGTCGATCAACGCGGCATTGAGCTGACCGGCGGCCAGCGGCGCTTCGAGACGCTCACGTCGCTGGGCGCGGCCAGCCGGATGACGCTCACCGATGACCAGTGCGCGCGAGCGATCGAGACGATGCGGAGCTACTATCAGCGCGAAGAGCGCGTGTACTCCTGGTTCCGCGGCCTCTTCCGTGTCATCGAGGCGATGGGCTATACCTATCGCGCCGGGCAGGTGGCGCATCTCGAGGTCGTGCAGGAGGCTACGCGGCCGGCATGGGCCGAGCTGGAGCGCATGGCGCCCCTGGAGACGAAGACACTTTTCGCCGCCGACCGCGAATTTCTGCGCTGGCAGCTCAGGAACTTTGCGCCGCGCGCGGTCGTCTGCAATGGTCGAACGGTGTTTGATGAGGTGCGCGGCATCGTGGAGCGTGGCCGGATCGTCAGCTCGGGCGAGCTGGCGCGGCTCACCTGGTACGTCGGCCTGGGGCATGTCGACGGCCAGCCCATCGGCCTCGCGGGGTGGAACCTGCCGCTCGCGCGCGCCACGGGCCTGGGCGCCGAGGGCGAACGCGACCTCGGGCGTCTCCTCGCCAGTGAGCTGCGGCGTATTGGTGGCCTGTGATCTCCGGGACAGTGATTACCGGGACATAGCCGAGTCGCCCGCGAAATTGACAGCCCGGCCGCAATCGGCTAGACTGTCCAGCCGGCGAGACCACTCAGGCTGGCAAGGTGCGGCGTCGCGCACCGAGCGGCGAGTGCCATGAGTCGCGCGATGGGTGCAGGTGAGGAACTCGCACCCTGGAGGGGAGAGCAGCAAGCGTTCCGCGCTTGATCGAGGCACTGTCGCCTTGTTCCTGATCGGGCTGCTCACCGCGATGGCGGCCTGCGCCAGCCCGTGGCCGGGCGGATCAGGCACGTCCGGCTCCTCATTGGTGAACCAGAGTGGATCGAACGGCGGCGCCACCAGCACCGTGACCGCGGGTGGATCAACCAACCCCGCGGCCAGACCGCCATCCGGCGCCGGGAGCGGTCCGGACATGAAGGTGACTATTACCGACGCGTCGCCGGCCAAAGACGGCGACGCCCAGGGCTCGGTGCAGGTCACGCAAAATGGCAATGTGGCCCACCTCCCGTCCGGCGCGACGCTCAGCTGCGACAAGGTCGCGCTCAATTACGCGAATGCTAGCTACGCGGTATGTGTGCGCGAGGTGGCCGCGGGGAGCAACTACACGTTCGCCTACAGCGCCAACGGCAAGGCCAGCCATTTCAACGTGCAGGCCGCTCTTTTGCCGGTGTTCATCCAGCCAATGCCCGGCTCGTCCGTCGCGCGCGCGTCGAACGTGAGCGTAGTCTACGTTGCTGGCACGGGCTCGGGAGTGACGGTCGCGGCGAGCCAGGGTAGCAACACGGTCGGTGGCAAGTCGTACGAGCAAGACAGTGGAGTGTTCACGGGCCTGAACGTGAGCTCACTCGGCAAAGGCGCTGGCACGATGACAATGACCCGGCGCCAGGAGAGCGATGTCAGCCTCTCGGGCTTCCATAATGTGCATTCGGTGTACTACATCACGGTCGCCATGGCCGTCACCTGGTCGTAGCGGTCGGCGGCGCTAAGGCCCGGCGGCCATGCCGCCGGGCCCACTTTGTGGGGGTAGGACGCCGCGTCCGGGACTATGCGCTGGCCAAGAAATCCAGCACGAGACGGTTGAACTCCGCCGGGCGCTCCATATTGGGCACGTGCGCGGCACCCTGAATCACCGCTTTGCGCGCGCCGGGGACACCAGCGGCGATCGCGTCCACGGCGGCATGGACGTCGGAGAAATCCTGGTCACCTACGATCACGAGTGTCGGCAGGTGAATCTCCCCAAGTCGCGTGGCGGCTGGCGGCTCGAGCTCCTTCGACCCGATCGCGTTATGCTCGGCGGCATGCGCGATTGTCGGCGCCATCATCTCGCGAGCGCGCGCGCGCAGGCGGGGATCCACCTGATCAGGCTTGCGGCCGGGACCATCCACCCAGGCGTGGAGGTTGAGGTCGGTGGCGCGGTCATAGTCCCCGGCCTTCATGGCCGCCTGGACCTCCTCGAATAGAGCCATCTCCTCCGCGTTTGGCCACACCTCAAAGCCGCCAAGGCCGGGGCCAACGGGAATGAGCGCCGTGGCCATATCGGGGTGCGCCAGGGCGAAATCAATGATCATGCCACCGCCCATGGAGACGCCAATCAGGTGGGCTTTAGCCATCCCGAGGGCACGCAGCAGGCCATAGATGTCCTCATAGGTCGCGGCCGGCTCGTGCGGCATCGTCGAGCGGCCAAACCCGCGCGTATCAAAGCGGACGACCGTATAGAGTGCGGAGAACGCGTCCATCTGGTCGTCCCACATGCGGCTGTCGGCGATAGCGGCATGGACCAGCACCAGCGGATGTCCCTCGCCGCGCGCCTCGTAGTACAAATCAGCGCCGTTGACCCCCATCATGCCCGATTGGTTCATCGTGCTCCCCTTCTCCGCGCGGCACCTCGACGGCGCCCGCGATAGCTCGCTCACGATAGTTCGCCCGCGACGCCGCGAGCGGTCGGACCTGGCAACGCATGGTTTCACGGTCACGATGCCTTCGGTCTCAGTCCTCCTTCCTCAACGAAGCTTCATTGAGACGCCATCCCCCATTGTGACGCATTCCTCCCAACCCATGGCGATGCGGAAGCGCCAGTCCCCAATTGGGGACTGGCGCTCATGTCGAAACGCGACTGTCGGTTGCGGCCGCTACCGCGCGCCGGCGCCCACCAGGCGGCGCTGCGAGGCGGTCGGCTCAGTCCGCGGCTTGATGAAGTAGCGGAACGGCCACCACCCACGCCACTCGCCGGTCTCCCAGACCACCAGCAGCATACTGGCGTTGAAGATCGAGGAGTAGGTCCCCGAAGCGATGCCGATGAGCAGGGCCAGGGTGAACTCACGGATGCTCGCGCCACCGAAGAGGGTCAGCGCGCTCAGGGTAAAGAGCACCGTCAGCGACGTGTTGAGCGAGCGCGACATCGTCTGGACCAGGCTGGCGTTGACGATCTGTTCGAACGTCTCGACGGTACGGTGGGACAGGTTCTCGCGGATGCGGTCGAACACCACGATGGTGTCGTGGACCGAGAAGCCGATGACGGTCAAGATGGCGGTTACGAATAGCGTGTCCACCTTGAAGTCGAGGTAGTGCCCAAAGATCGCCCAGAGGCCGAGGACGACTAGCGCGTCGTGCAGCAGCGCGATGATGGCGCAGGCGCCAAACGCGAGCGAACGTCGGAAGCTGCCCACTTTGCGGAAGGCAATGCCGATGTACACGAGGATGGCGAGCGCGGCGAACGCGACGGCGACGACGGCGTTGATCGTCGTTTCCGACGCGATGGCCGGTCCCACCTGGTCGCTGGACTGAATATAGGCGTAGCCGTATTGCTGCTGGAGCCCGAACACGATATTGTCGAGATCGGGGCCGCTGAGGAACGTCTGGGTCTCCACCGTATATGTGTTGCTATTCGCGCCGAGCTGGATGTCCTCGACGCTGACCGGGAACGTGGTGGCCGCTGGGGTGCCGGTCGCTCCGCTCGCGGTGGCGGGGGCGGTGGGCGTCGCGCTGGCGGTCGTGGTCGCCGTTCCGGTCGCGGCGGCGGTGGGCGTCGCGGAGGTGTTCGTGGACTCCACGGCAGGCGGAGCGTCGGTCTGCGGAAGCTTGGCCAGCGCGGCCTGGATCGCCTCGGTCTTGACCTTGGCGGCGAAGGGGACGACCATCAGGCCAAACGAGGTCTTGTCGCCATCCGGGCAGATCTTCGTCTTGGCCGAGCTTGGGCAGTTGACCACGAACGTCGTGTGCACGCTATTGGTCTGGACGGCCGGCAGCTTGGTCTTGGGGTCCTCCAAGAGCTGAAGCACACTCTTGCTGAAGTTGGTCCCGATGGGCCGGCTGAAGCGAATGTAGACGTACTGATCGGCCGGCGTGCTGCCGCTGAGGTCCGTGGAGGAGAGCACCTGCAAGTCTTTGGCGCGCGCCCCGTGGAACGCGTTGGTGATCGACGAGGTGAGGGCGGGACTGGAGTTGGCGAAGCGCAGGCCAATCGTGGCGCCGTTGGTGAAGTCAATGCCTGGGTTCAGGCCCCACACCAACAGCGCGAGCACGCCCGGCACAATGATCACGCCCGAAATGGCGAAGAAGAGGAGCTTTTTGCGAGTGAGATTGAACACAGTCTATTCCTCCGCGCCGGTCACTTCGGCCGCGCCGGCCGCGGGCACGACACCATTGGACGCATGGTCGCCATTATCAGAGCCAGCGCCGCGCCGCGCACCGGCACCGATGGCCGCGCGGGTGCGGCCATCGGCCAGGCCATTGGACGCGCCGTTCCGCGCCCCTCCGTTCGCCGACGCCAGACGTGACCGCGACGGATTGTAGCGTGCCACATTGAGCGCCTCCAGGGGCAGGCCATAAAGGGCGGGATGCGTGGCGATACCCGTGGGCACCAGCACATTCAGGAAGTTCCGCGTGACCACTACGGCTGTGAAGAGGCTGATCGCCACGCCGATGAAGAGGTTGGTGGCGAAGCCGACGATGATGCTCGCGCCGAAGTTGCTGCCGAACCAGTACAGGATGGCGCAGGTGATCATCGTGGAGGCGTTTGAGTCGCGGATGGACGGCCAGGCGCGCTTGAAGCCAATGTCAATGGCGGCGGCCATGGTGCGCCCGGAGCGTAGCTCCTCCTTCACGCGCTCGAAGATCAGCACGTTGGCGTCCACCGCCATGCCAATCGAGAGGACCACGCCGGCGATGCCGGCCAGCGAAAGTGTCACGCCCAGCAGCTTGATCACCGCGAAGGTGAACGCGGCGTAGAAGAGCAACGCGACGTCCGCGAGCAGACCGGGCAGGCGATAGTAGATCAGCATGAAGAACATGACCATGCCCAGGCCGATCAGCGCGGCGCGCAGACTGAACTGGATGGCCTGCTGGCCGAGTGTAGCGGAGAGGTGGCTTTCGCTGATGACCTTCAGCGGCAGGGGGAGCGCGCCGTATTTGAGCAGCGAAGCCAGGTTTTGCGCCTCGGCGACCGACGGGATGCCGGTGATCTGGCCGTTGCCGTCGATCTCGCTCTGGATGGTGGCCGACTCAATCACCTTGTCGTCGAGGGTGACGGTCAGGAACTGGCCGACGTGGTCGCGGGTGTAGGTGGCGAACTTGCCCTTGGCGGAGCCGGTGAAGGCGAACGTGACGATGGGCTGGTTCGTTTGCGAATCCAGACCCGCCTGAATCGCGTTCAGATTGAGCTCGCTGCCGGTGAAGACGATCTTGTACTGGCCCGCCGCGCACTTGGTGGTACAGCCGGTGGCCGCGTCGCCAATGTTGAGCTGCGTGGTCCCGGTGTCGATGATGTTCATCTGCCCGGTCGAGCCGAGGAGCGCGCTGGCCTGCGCGTCGTCCTGCAAGCCGGGGAGCTCGACGAGGACGCGGTTGCCGCCCTCCGTGCGCACAACCGGCTCATTCACGCCAAGGCCGCCATTGATACGCCTAGTGACGTTGTCGACGACCGCGCTCATGTTGCTGCTGATATAGCTGCTGGAACAGTCCGGCTTAGAGGATGGGCAGGAAGCCTGGAGGACGAACTGGATGCCACCCTGAAGGTCTAGTCCCTCATGGACCTTGAGCTCATTCTTGTACCCGGCGAAGTTGATTCCGTGGTTCCCCGGCCAGAGCGGCGTCCAGGCGAGGTCGACGAAGACCGCGCCGGCTCCGAGCAGCACGATGGCCAGGAGGAAGATCAGTGTGCCACGACGCATGGAGAGAGTTCCCCCTCGCTCGACGCTCCGAGGTCCTGGCGGTCTTCCACTACACCGCCCAACCCGTTCCCCGCGAGGTCGGCCACATCCCGGCCGGCCCTTGCTTGCGCGCGGCGGGAGATTCCTAGTCGCATTCAGTGCGACATCAGATCCAGTATAGACGAGGGGGTAGGGGGTGTCAAACGCGGTCGGCCATTCGTCTGGCCCATCGAAGACTGGAACTTGCGCGGATCAAGGGGCCGATCTACACGGCGTGTCTCCGGGAAGCGGGCGCGTCGCTTCAATTGGTAGAAAGGAAACATAGCCAACGAAGACGTCCAAAACCCTCAGCGCTTCTGGCAGGAGATGCGGCAGTGGGCATTGGGTTGACCATTCGAACTCTTGGCGCCGCGCAAACCGCGGCCGCGATTCCGGGGGGCCGTGGCTCGACGACCGAGCGGCCGCCCAGATGCGGGCGATTGTCGTGCCGGTGGCCCAGCGGCATCCCGAGCTCTTGGCGACGATCCTCTTTGGCTCACTGGCTCGGCATGACGAGCGCCCACTGGATGATGTGTTCCCGAGTGACGTGCATGGCCCGCTCATATTTGACATGGGTGCGGGACAGCACCGCATCCCAGCGGACACGGCGTTGGCGATCAGCGAATCCATCGGGCTCGCGCTCGACCGGTTCCGCGAAGACTGGCCGCCGCGCGAGGTGCGAACCATGCTCGCGGTCCGCGACCTCGTGGATTGGAATCCGCTGTTCATCGAGAACGTCGCGCGCGATGGACTGCCACTCTGGGCGCGCGGGCCCCTCCCGGCCCCGCTCGCGGCGGTCGCCGGGCGGCGGCTTCCGGTCGCGTCGTGAGCCAAAAATACCTGCTATGGAGAGTGACGCGTCTCGCTCAGCGCGCCGCACTCTCATCATCATCCTCGCCGGGCGCTGAGCGCAGGTGCAGCGCCTCGCGGGCGATCAGGCCGTTGGGGAGCTGGCGCAGGCGGTAGGCGGTGGCGTATTTGACGCCCTCGGCGAAGAGATCGAGGTTCGGGCTGGCGATGACGAGCCCCACGCCTAGCTGCTGGGCGAACCGAACCACCAGGTCGGCGTTGCGCTGATCCATGCGCGCGAACGCCTCGTCGTGCATAAGCAGACGCAGGGGGGCGCTGGAGACCGCGAACTGCATCGCGGCGGCTGTCAGAAGCAGGACGTACACGGGGACACGCTGCTCGCCGCCGCTGCCGAAGCCGGAGACCGCGCTGTCCCAGGGGCGCACGCGCGCGTCGAGGTCGTCACTGTGCAGCAGCGAGATCTCAACCCAGCGCCGATAATCGAGGTGTTCGACCAGCGTGTCCACCGACGGCTGGGCCTGTCCCTTCATCTGCTCGTCGAGCCAGGTGGAGAAGATGGTCGTCAGCTGCGCCTGGACGCTGGCTGGCAGCGCCCGCCCGTGCTCCATGAGCGCGGTCGCCACCGACACGTGATCGAATGGGATATCTGGGTGGCGGGTGAGGCGGACGGCCAGCTTGAGTGCGAAGCGCGTATTGCGCGCGAAGAAGCGCGCGGTCACCAGGCGCTCGTTGAGCCCTTCGATGATCTCTTGCGCGCGCGCCAACTGGTCCACGAGGTGGCTCACCACCTCGCCGAGGATGATGTCGCGCACCACTCGTGTGACCCGCTGCGCCAGGGTCTGTCGCAGTTGCTCGATGCTGGTGTCAAGGATATTCAGCAGCAAGCGGATGTCATTGGTGCCGTCGCGGCGCGGCGCGACATTGAGGAGCCATCCCCCCGGCGCCAGTGCCAGCTCGTGCCTGGCGGGCGCGCGCAGACCAAAGCGATCGTCACTGCCCACCATCGTCTGGTACTCACCGACCGCGCTGACGAAGGCTTCCTGCTCGCGCTCGGCGGCGCTGAAGGCGCGCGGGAGATCGTCCTCTAGCCGCGCGCGGCTGTTGCGATCCTTGGTAATCTGGCGGGCGTAACGGACGGGATCGTCAAGCTGGTTGGCGGGCAGATCGAGGCTGTCGGCCACCGCCTGAAGCAGCGCGCCGAACGTGGCGTTGCGCTCGTCCAGCTGCCCCGTGGCCGCCGCGGCGCCCTCCGCCTGGGCGGCGTGTGCCTGGCGGGCGGCCTCACGCTTGTGGAGGGCCACGCCCTTGGCCACGCTGGTCGCGCGCGCGCGCTCCTCTGCGTCCTTGAGGCGGCGCTGCAGCTGGGTAATGCGCGCTTCGACGTTCTCCAGCCCAGCCGCGCGCAACGCTGAGCGCGCCTGATCGAGTAGGCGCTGCGCCTCGGTCACGGCATCCGCCGCTTGCTGCATGTGCGTCCGCGTCATGCCATAGACCTCGGCCTCGGCTCCGCGCGACTCCTCAGCCGTGCGCAGCCGCAGCCGCATCTGTCCCAGGCGTCCGCGCGCCTCGGCAACGCGGGCGACGGAGTCGGCCACGGCCTGACCAAGCACGGATCGCGCGGGACCCAGCTGTGTCGGGTCGGCGAGCGCGGGATACGCCGCCGTGCGCTCCGCCCAGCGGTCGCGCTCCTCCTCTTCGCGCGCGGTGGCGTCGTCCACGGCGCGTGTGGCGTCGGCCACCACACGCGCCGCCTTCTCCTCGGCGAGGCGCATCGTGCGCAGCTCACCGCGCCGCTGCTCCACCTCGTCCAGCATGTGCAGCAGCTCGCCCTGGCCGCGCGCCCGGCCCTCAGCCTCAGCACCGGCGGCGCGCGCGGTGTCGATGTCGGCGCGGGCGCGCGCGATCGCGGCGGTGAGCTCGCCACGCTCGCGGCCTAGCTCCTCGCGGCGCGCGAGGGCGGCGGCCTGGCGGCGCGTCCGGCCGATCAGGGCCGCGGTGCGGGCGATGGGGCGAACGCGTCCGGCCACCACGCCGAGGCGATAGCGCCCGTCGGGACAGAGGTAGTCCCCGGAGCGCGGCGGCTCCAGCGCGAGCGCGCAGTCCCCGAACGTGTCATCCAGGTAGCGGCGCACCACAGCCGCATTGGTCGCCAGGGCGGCCGCCACACTGCCGCGCCCAGCCTTGCCACCACCGCTCGCCGGCACCACGGCGTGCCAATCCACGACCTCGCCGACGGCGGCGCGTGCTTGCTCGATGGGCACCGCCAGCGCCAGCAGTGTCAGCGCGTCCCGATGGGCCAGCAGCGCCTCCAGCGCGTCCGACCAGCGCGCGGCGTCGGGCGCGAGGTCCACCAGCAGGTAGAGCGGTGCTACGTCGGGATC
>JANWHL010000209.1 GCA_025450405.1 Ktedonobacterales bacterium | reverse complement strand
TCTCGATCAGCCAGCGCACGAATCCCAGGCGTCGCTCATCGAGCACCCGTTCGAGGTCTTCGGCGTGCTCGTGGAAATTGTCCCGCAGGTCTCGCAGGCGTGCCGCCTCTTCGGCCGTAAACTTACCGCCAAGCAGGGTGGGCGAGCCGTTTCCATTCGATTGAAACTCTGGTGGGGACATGATGCGTTCCTCCCAGCGTTCTAAGTTGGCGCCGCGGACCATGCCCGTCAGGCTCGGCTCACCGTGATGCTCTGAATGGCGCTATTGCACGCGCTGTGCCAACTACGTTACAATGAGGAGATCACAGCAGGCGGTCGCGACGAATAGCCGGCGGGCCCGGCGCCGCAACCAACATCACTCTGCGCGAGACCCGGCGACGACCACCCGCGGCGGCCACCCTCGATGCGCATGACTAACGGCAGTGAGGAGCATGTGCACCTGCCAGACGACACGACACGGGAGACCGGCGAGACACGCTCGCCCGACGCCATGCGGACCGCCGTGGCGCATGGTCGTCTGGGCGCAGCCCCGACGCCCCCGGTGCCATTGGTTGCCGACCCAGCGGACGACCTGCCCTGGCAGGACTGGACGGTCCTCCCCCAGCTTGATCTCGCGGACCTGGATGCCGGCCTCCCCGATCTGACTCGCCTGCAAACCCAGATCCTGGCCAACCGCGAGATCCGCGGCGCGCCCTATGCCCTGGCGTTCGCGCGTGCCGATTGGCGGGCCGACCCGCCGCTCCCACACGGCCTGCTCGAGGCGGTGGATCGCGTCGCTCGCGCCGTGGCGGCTGGCGAGCGCATCGTCGTTTTCGGCGACTACGATGCCGACGGCGTCACGTCGTGCGCGGTTCTCTGGCTGGCTCTCCGCGCGGCCGGAGCCAACGCCCGCGCCTTCATTCCCCAGCGCGACGACGACGGTCGTGGCCTGAACATTCCCGCCGTTCACGCGTTGGCCACTGACGGCACCACCCTCATCCTCACCACCGATTGCGGCAGCTCAAATGTTGCGGAAGTGCGGCTGGCGCATGAGCTTGGCATCGATGTCATCGTCACCGACCACCATCCGCCGCAGGGCGAATTGCCCCCCGCCTTCGCGGTCGTCAATCCGCGTCAGGCCGGCTGCCCTTCGCCGTCCAAAGACCTCGCCGGTGTTGGCGTGGCGTTTCGTGTGGCGGAGGCTGTGCTGGATCGCGTTCTCGGCGCGGACGCGGCGGATGAGCTTGAGTCGCTGCTCGGCCTCGTGGCGATTGGCACGATCGGCGACCTCGTGCCCCTCACCCCGGCGAACTGGGCGCTCGCCCATCGCGGTTTGGCCCGGCTGAACCAGTCCCCGCGCGCGGGCGTACGGGCACTGGCGCTGCGCGCGGGGCTCACGCTCGGCGCCATCACCGAGCGCGATGTGTCTTTCGCTCTCGTCCCACGGCTGAACGCCGCCGGCCGGATGGGTGACCCACGCCTGGCTCTCGACCTGCTCATCACCGAAGATCACGATCAGGCCGAGCGTCTGGCCGCCCGCCTCCACGAAGTGAACGAGGAACGCCAGCGCCTCACCGACGACCTGATGATCATCGCCCGCGCCCAGGCGAAGGAACAGGCGCGTGAGGCCGTGCCGAGTGTCGTCGTCGCCCGTGGTGAGGACTGGCCCGCTGGCGTGCTCGGGCTGGTCGCCGCGCGCTTGTCCGAAGACTATGGCCGCCCCGCGATGGCGGTCAGCTGCCAGGACGGCGAGTGTCGTGGGTCGCTCCGTGGCCCCGTCGGGCTCAACCTGGTCGAGGCTCTCGCCAGCCAGGCCCACGTGTTCCGCCGCTTCGGCGGCCACGCGCAGGCCGCCGGCTTCACCCTGGCCAGCGTGGACTTGCCCGTCCTGGTTGACCACTTGCGCGCTGCCGCGACCGCCGCCGCTTCACCAGCGCCCGCCGATGTCGTGGCGCCGACGGCCGGTGACGCCCTCGGTGTCGGCGGGGCCCTTCGCCGGCCAGTGGGACTTCGGATCGACTGCCGCCTGCCGCTCTGTCGCGCCGCCGATCCCGCCACCTATGCGGCCGTCCGTGCCCTGGCGCCGTTCGGTCCGGGCTTCAATGAGCCCATCTTCCTCGCTCGGGGCGTTCGTGTCGCCCGCGCGTGGTGCAGCGGGCCCGAGGGACGCAATCTGCGCATGATTCTGCGCGAGCCGCCGCACGGTGGTGGCGGTCCGACGGAGTGTTCCGCGTTCTGGGGCCGCCAGGGGCGACGATTGGCGGCCCTGCGGCGTCAGGGTATCATCGACATTGCCTACACGCTCGATCTCTTCCCCGCGCGCCCCGGCTATGCCGCCGAATATACGCTCCGGGTGGTCGCGGCGCGGCCCTCGCGGCCAGCCGATCAGCCAATCCGTGATCAGTCAACGACCGATCAGCCGCCAACATAGCGCATGTACTCGTTCGCGAGACCACTAAACTGCTTGTGCGGCCCGCCCCCACCAAACTTGTCGCGCAGTGAGTGCACACTCTCTTCGACATCAGCCGCTTCGGCCACTTCGAGCGCCTCGTTGATGACCGTGGCGAAGATGGGCGGGTGGATGCCGGGGATGGCGTCGCGTCGCATATTGGCCACGGTCTCTTTGTGCAGGCGGCTCGTCGGACGGTAGCGCGAGACCACGATGCCCAGCCCGTAGATTTCGTGCTGCGCCCGCAGCGCGAAGTCGGCCATGCGGTCCAGCACTAGCGGCACGCCCAGCGTCGAGAGGATGTCAGGAACCACCGGGATGAGAAAATAGCGGCTGATGGCGATGCCGTTGAGCGTGATGATGCCGAGGTTGGGCGGGCAGTCGATCAGCACGTGGTCATAATACGGCAAGACGCCGCGCAGCGCTTCGCGCAGCGCGTAGACCGGCCCGCCGCGGAACGTGTCGATGTCGGCGATCTTGGTGATCTTGTCCTGGATACGGTGGAGACGGATGCTTGACGGCAGCAGGTCGAGTCCCGGCACGCCGCCAGTGATGTTGGAAACCCTCGGCAGGATGGCTTCGGACGCGTTGAACGCCCGCGTACCGTCCAGCTGATCCTTGAACAGTTGATACAACGTTTGCCCCGCCTGGTCGCGCTCGCGCCAGCGCCGCTCGGTCACGAGCGCGATCGTCGCATTGGTCTGCGGGTCGAGGTCGATCACGAGCACGCGCTTGCCATGCTCGCCCGCCAGGTAGTGTGCCAGGGCGATCGTCATGGTCGTCTTGCCCACACCGCCTTTGAGATTGATGATGCTCGTGATAGTGGCCATGCCGCTCGACCTCCGCAACCAATCGCCAACGTCAGGACCCCAGCGTGGCCGCAAACCGCGACCCCGCGCGACCACTCCGGCGCGGCGCTCTCTATCCTAGCCGACGAAGGCCCCGCTGTCTACTATCGCGCCAACGCGCCTATCCGTGCGCCGTGCCAGCCGCGTCGTCGCCGTGCCCCCGGGCCATCCGCGCCACCGGCGCTCCGGGAACACCGGCCAGTGCCACGTCGACCTCCGACCGAACCCCCTCGCCGCCACTGGGCGGCGTGACGCCCCCGTTCGCGGCCAAAGACTCCTCAGCTTCTGACTCCTCAGGTGCTGACTCCTCACCCGCCACTCCCGCGCCATTGGGGGCTCCCGCGTCGTCGGCTTGCCATTCGGCCAGCGGCGCAACCAGCGGCGTGCCGTCGGGAGCGACCATTGGACGCGTGGCGGCCGCCGCGCGGCCGAATCCAGTTCCCGCCTCGTCGCCAACCCGCGGCCAGGCCTCCGCCGACTTGGCGGGGCGGAATACCGTCCCACGCGGTTGGCTCACAGATGCGATCGACTTCCCCGCGATCTCCGCATCCAGCACTGCGCCCGCCACCAGGTCCGGCCCCGCGCTGGCCCGCACGCGCCGCTCGGTGAAATCGCGGCGGACGTCTCGATCGACCGCCGCGATCCGCGCTACCCCGCTCACACGCTCGGCCCGCACCATGAACTCGCGCGCGAGCGCCGCGAACGTCCCGTGGGCGGCCCCGTACTTCTGGCGCAGGGTCCGTGGGCTGGCATACACATCGGCGGCCGCGGCGATCCGCGCCGCATCAGGCACCAGCGAACGAAAAATCGGCGGATACACGCCCGCTCGCGCTCCGCGGCGCAGCTCATCCAGAATTCGGAGATGCAGGCGATTGTGCCGATCGTAGCGTGAGATCACGGTGCCCACCGGGTCGACAGCATGCCCCGACCGCCGGCCAAAGGCCTCTACCAACCGGAGCACCGGCAACACACCCTGCACCGAGAGAATATCAGGGACCACGGGCACCAGCACGAGATGGCTCATGAGTAGGCCGCTCTGCGTGATCACGCCCAGGGCGGGTGGGCAATCGAGCAGCACATGGTCGTACCGGTCGAGCACGCCAGCCAGTTGATCGCGCAGCGCCATCACTGGCGGATTCAGGGCGACTCCCGGCCAGACCATCCGCGCTAGGTCCTCCTGCAACCCAATGAGCCGGATGCTGCTGGGGAGGAGGTCCAGCCCAAACACACCACCGCCCACATTCGAGGTGTTTGCCACAATGGCGGCGTCGGCGTCGAAACGCCGCGTCCCCTCCAGCACATCCAGGAACAGTCCATAGAGTGTCTGGAAGCGGCGGTCCCGCGCCTGCCAATCGTGCTCCGGTATCAGGCAGACGGTCGCGTTGGTTTGCGGATCCAGGTCCACCACCAGCACCCGTCGATGGTGCTCCGCCGCCAGATAGTGGGCGAGGGCAATCGTCAGCGTGGTCTTGCCCACACCCCCCTTCAAGTTGATAATGCTTGTCACCACCGCCACCGCGCCACACTCCCCCCGCTCCGTGCGCCCACCCCCGTGCTGGACCGCCCGACACTGTGTATAACGGAACGGCGGCCGATTCGTCCCGGCGTGCTTCGCCGCGCCACCATCGCCCTACCGCGCCTGTCGCGCCCCCGAGAGCGACCGCGCTTGGCCACCCGCGAACGGCGTCGTGCGCCCACGCGTTGGACGGCGGCGATCGTCCACCCGTTCCAGCAGTCGCCCGAGGGCCAGCAGGCTCTCGAGGTTGTTCGCCGGCAGGAAATCATCCACAAATGGGAGCGCGGCCCGCATACCCGCTGTCACTGGGCGATAGTCATCCTGCCCGAGCAGCGGATTCAGCCAGATCAGGCGGTGGCAGCTGCGCTGGAGTCGTGCCATCTCTTCTCCAAGCAGCCGGACATCGCCGCGATCCCAGCCATCGCTGATGATCAAGACCACGGCGCCGCGCCCCAGCACACGCCGTCCCCAGCGAAAATTGAAGGTATGCAGCGACTCGCCAATGCGCGTGCCGCCCGACCAGTCCTGCACGGTTTTGGACACTTCGTGGATTGCCTCGTCGACGTCGCGTCGGGCAAGCTGGCGGGTGATGCGCGTGAGTCGAGTGCCGAAGACGAACGCCTCGACATGGGCGAGACCGGACGAGACGGTATAGATGAAATGCAGCAGGAGCCGCGAATAGAGGCTCATGGACCCGCTGATATCGCAGATGATCACCAGCGGACGCGGCTTGCGTCGCGTCTGGCGCCAGGCCAACTGGATGGGCTCGCCTCCCGCCCGCAAGCTCTGGCGAAACGTCCGGCGCAGGTCCGGGCGCCGGCCCCGACGGGCCGGCCGGTGGCGCCGCGAGGGCCGTTCGCCCAGGCGCCAGTGCGCCTCGGCCATCAGCCGCCGTGCCTCCTGCAGCTCGTCCCAGGTGTATTGCTCGAAATCCTTGCGCCGCAGAGCCTCGGCCGCACTATAGGCACGGCTGCCGGTGGCGTCTTCTTCCTCCTCGCCCTCATGCGGTCGCGGTCGCGACTGCCCCAGGCGCGCGGCTGGATGCCGGTGACCCGCGGGTCGCAACACCGGTCGTGGCGCCTCCTGGTGCTCCGCAGGCAGGCGGTGGCTGGGCAGCGCCAGGAATCGGCGCCGTCCGGGCTCCTCCTCGCGCTCCAATCCCAGGCGCTGGCCGCCGCCCTCGTGCGGCGACCGCCAGAAATAGGCGAAGGCGGCATCGAAGGTGGGCTCCTGCTCATGGCGCGCGAGCAGGCTCACCTTGAGCAGTTGATAGAAATCCGCGCGGCGGCCCACATCGATCAGGGGGAGGCTGCGCGCGAGGTCCACTACGCGGCCGGGCCCAATATCGAGCCCCAACTCCCACAGCAGCCGCGCGAAGTCCACGATGCGCGCCAGCAGCAGGTCCCCCCGAGCGCGCTCCTCGGGCGTCAGCCCGCCCACCGCGCCGAGAGCGGCGGTCGCGTCGCCCGGAACTGGCTCCGCCGGTATCCCCGCGCGCTGGGCCCCATCGGTGGGCGGGTCGGCCTGGTCCATCGCCGTCATGCCGCCCTCATCCCCTGGTCGATCCGCCGCGAACTTTGTCGATGAGCTTCCCAATCAACCCGCCGCCGTGGACTTTCTGGATGTCGTCCTGGTACTTGAGCAGCGCGCCAAGCGAATCGCGCACCGCCCCTTCCGTCAGCTCAGTCTGACCCAGAGTCACGAGCGCCGCCAGCCAATCGAGCGTTTCCGCGACACCCGGCGCCTTGAAGAGATCCTCCCCGCGCAATTGCTGGACGAAGCCCACCACCTGCCTGGCAAGTGCCTCGGGCGCCTCGGGTACACGGGCCACGACGATAGCGTATTCCTTCTCCAGCGTGGGGTACTCGATCCAGAAGTACAGGCAGCGCCGGCGCAGGGCGTCGTGGATCTCACGGGTGCGGTTCGAGGTCAGCACCACCACCGGCGGCACGACTGCCCGTAGCGTCCCAAGCTCCGGCACCGTCACCTGAAAGTCGCCCAGCAGCTCCAGCAGGTAGGCTTCGAACTCCTCGTCGGCGCGATCTAGCTCATCCACCAGCAGGACGGGCGCCCGCTCATTGGCGGCGTCGATGGCCTGGAGCAGCGGCCGACGGATCAGGAACGCGGGACTGAAGATGTCGCCCAGGTCGCCCAGGTCCAGGCCAGGTGCCCGGCCGTCCTCGCGCCCAGCCGGGCGTGGCTCGTCGCGGCGCGGGTCGTCGCGGCGTGCCTCCGCCATCCGGATGGCCAGGAGCTGGCGCGCGTTGTTCCATTCGTCGACGGCGGTGGACTGGTCGATCCCCTCATAGCACTGGAGCCGGATCACCCGCGTACCGAGCGCGTCGGCCAGCACGCGCGCGACCTCCGTCTTCCCCACGCCCGGCTCGCCTTCCAGCAATAG
>JANWHL010000208.1 GCA_025450405.1 Ktedonobacterales bacterium | reverse complement strand
TCCGCGTGGTGGCCGTGACAGACCACGACACGCTGGACGGGCTGCCCGAGATGCGAACGCTAGGGCGCACGCGTGGGGTCCACGTCGTGCCGGCGGTGGAGGTCACCACGAACTGGCGCGGGCGGACGGCGCATCTGCTGTGTTTCGCGCGCGAGTTCAGGGGCAATGCTCTCGGCGACCTCGTCCGCGCGACGCACGAGCGCCAGCTCGACAACACACGCGAGGTCCACGACGTGTTGCTGCGACGCGGCCACACCTTTCCGCGCCTACCCCAGGTGTTGCGCGAGCGCGGGGGCGAGCTGGCGCGCCCCGTGGATAACGCGACTCTGTTGGTGGAGCACGGCTACGCGCCGAACCTGGCCGCCGCGCTGGACACGATTCGCGCGGCTGGCTTCCACAGTGTCACCGCCGACCTGAGCGAGGCGATCGGCGCGGCGCACGCATCCGGAGCGCTGGCGGTCATCGCTCATCCAGGACGGCATGACGGCGAAATCGTCTGCTACGAACCGGACGTGCTCGACGACGTCCACCGCGAGGCGCCATTTGATGGCATCGAGGTTTACTATCCGATCCACAGCCCAGACCAAACGGCGGCCTATGCGCGCTATGCCGAGACGCGGGGCCTGCTGGTGAGCGCCGGCTCCGACTCCCACGGCCCGCGCCAGCGACCACCGATTGCGTATCCGGCCCGTCTCGTTCGCCCGCTGCTAGAACGCTGTGGCATCCAGGTGACGGAGAGGATCTGACGTCTGGTGGCCGTAGGTACGCTTGCCAGCAATGGTATACTGACCCTGGCGAACTCCGGTGGCCCTGGCGGGCCGCGGGGCCGGAGTCACGCGCAGGGGCGGGACGGAGGCGGGCGATGCCCTACCTGGAGATCGAGACGCACGAGGCGCGATGGCACGTGCTCCTCGACCGTGACCGGCTGACCATAGGTCGGCTGGAGACGAACGACATCGTCCTTCCCTACCATCACATCTCGCGCCGCCATGCCGAGATCCGCCAGGTGGGCGATACCTGGTGGATCTCAGACCTGGGGAGTACCAACGGCATGCGCGTGCATGGGCGTCTGGTGTCGCGGCACCCCCTGCGCCTGGATGAGCCGGTGGACCTGGCGCCTGGCATCGTCATGCATCTGGTGGCGGGCGCACCCGCATTCGACGCCGCGGGCCAGGCCACAATGCGCATGCCCAGCGCGGATCCTGGGGCGGCCAATCGCGACGCGGCGGCGGAAAGCGCGGGCGTCCCGTCCAGCCTCGCGGCCGGGTTGTCGGCGTTTGCCGCGTCCGGGGTGCGGCCCCCGCCGGCGACACCGGTGGCTGGCGCACCGGGCACCGCTCCCGTGCCAGAGTGGCGCACTCCCGAATCCGGCGACCCAGCCCGGCGCGCGCGACCCGCGGCACCAACGGCGGACCTCACGGTCGACGACCTTGAAGGCGACCTGTTTCGCCGCAGCCTGCGGCGCGGCGTTCCGGCCCCGCGGGCCGGCGAACCCGGCGACGGGCCCGCGGCCGCGCAAGCGACGGGCGAGGTGCTACTCCACTTGTGTCAGACGTGCGGCCAGCTAACCGCTCCCGACGTGATCCGGTGTCAATCCTGCCACAGCGGCATCGCACGGCCATGCCCCGTCTGCGACCTGAGCCTGCTGCCCATCCAAGATCGCTGTCCGCGCTGCCAGTCGGCGAATCCGGTGTCGGTGCGCCGGCTACGGCGCGGGCGCGGGCGGCTGACGGGTTGAGGGAGAGGCCGTCGCATGTTCCGCTTCCTGACCGCTGGCGAGTCGCATGGACCGGCACTCGTCGCCATCGTCGAGGGCATTCCCGCGGGTGTCCCGTTCAGCCGCGCGGCGGTGGATGAGCAGCTACGTCGGCGCCAGGGCGGCTATGGCCGCGGCGGCCGCATGAAGATCGAGAAGGACCATGTCGAGGTGATCTCTGGCGTGCGCCACGGCCGCACCCTGGGATCGCCCATCACGCTCCGCGTCGAGAACCGCGATTGGGCCAATTGGCGCGACCGCATGGGCGACGAGCCGCCGGAGACGCCGCCCGAGCCCGTCACCCGCCTGCGGCCTGGGCACGCTGATTTCACCGGTGCCGTGAAATATGGGCTCGATGATGTCCGCGACGTCATCGAGCGCGCCAGCTCGCGCGAGACGGCGGCGCGGGTCGCCGTGGGTGCCGTCTGCCGCCAACTCCTCCTGGCCTTTGGCGTCGCGATCCACAGCCATGTGCTCGCGATTGCCGAGATCGGCCAGGCGGCGGCGGACGCACCCGACATTCCCGCCCACGATCAGGCTTTCTGGGATCGGGTGGAAGCCTCCGAAATGCGCTGCGCCGACGCGGACCTGACAGCCCGCATGATCGCGCGCATCCTGGAGGGTAAGCGGCAGGGCGACACCTGCGGCGGTGTCTTCGAGGTGGAAGCGACCGGCGTCCCGGCCGGACTGGGCAGCTACAGTCAGTGGGACCGGCGCCTCTCGGCGCGGCTCGCTCAGGCCCTGATGAGCATTCCGTCCGCCAAGGGCGTGGCCATCGGCGGTGGCTTCGCGCTCGCTGGTCTCCCCGGCTCGCGGGTCCACGACATCCTGCGCCACGACCCGGACCACGGATGGCATCACCTGACCAATCGCGCTGGCGGCATCGAGGGCGGCATCAGCAACGGCGAGCCGATCTGGGCGCGCGTGGCGGTCAAGCCGATTCCCACCCTCGCGCATCCGCTGCCATCCGCCGACATTCGCACACGCGAAAACCTCGATCTGGGCCGCTATGAGCGTAGCGATGTCTGTGTGGTGCCGGCCGCCGGGGTCGTCGGTGAGGCCATGATCGCGATCACGTTGGTGGATGCCTGGCTGGAGAAATTCGGCGGCGACAGTCTGGTCGAGATGCGCCGCCATTACGAGGGCTATTTGGCGTCGCTGGCGCGCGACTAACACCGGGCGCCGCTCGCCGGTGTGGCCACCGGTGGGCACCTGACGATTTTGACACGCCCGCCGCCCAATGCTACAGTATGGGCGGACGACGCGCGCTCCACTGGAATCGCTGAGCGAGGCCCGCGCGGAACGTACACCAGGATGGTGCGACCGGATGAATATGAATCACGCGATCGGCCGGCTGACCTACGCGTTCATCCTGCTGTTCATTGTGATCAGCCTCTTTATGGTGGATGTCCAGGTTTTCCAGGCGCCCGACCTCTCGGCGAGCGGATATAACCCGCGGCACTGCCTGGCGGATGCCCTACCCATTCGGGGCAGCATCTACGACCGCCACGGCACACTGCTCGTCTACTCCGTGCGCGACCCAAACGCTCAATGCGGGTACCGGCGTGTCTACACGCAGGCGGCGGTCAACGCTGGCCTCGCGCCGCTGATCGGCTACTACAGCTTCCGCTATGGGGCATCCGGTCTGGAGGCGGCGTTCGACGACGTCCTCAACGGCACCGCGGGCGGTCAACCCCAAGACCCCTCGGGCCAGCTGCGCAATGTCTACCAGCATTTGCTGCACAAACAGACCATCGGCGACGATATCTATCTCACCCTCGACCTGAACTTGCAGCAAGACGTCATGCAGCTCTATCCGTCTCGCGAGGTCGGCGGCCAGGCGGAATATGGCGGGGTGTGCCAGGCACCCGGCTCAAATCCGGCTGGGTCGGTGGTGGTCGAAGACCCGAATACGGGCGAGATCATCTCGATGGTCAGCCGCCCGTTCTACGATCCCAACCGCATCAATGATGACAATACCGACGCGGGCACCGCCTACTGGAACCAGTTGCTCCACGACGCCTCGCGGCCGCTCCTGAACCGAGCGACGCAGGGACTCTATGTGCCCGGCTCGACGTTCAAGACTGTCACCCTCACGGCGGGGCTCGACACCGGCCAGTACGCGCTCGATACGGCCTTCAGCCAGGCCGACGCTACCGATTTCGTCGTCAACGGCGAGCACATCCACTGGGCCGAATACAACGACTGGGTCCCCGGTGCCCCCTCGATCACCGCGGAACAGGGGTACGCGTTCAGTGACAATGTCGTCTTCGCGCGGATGGCCAGTCAGCTCGGTCCCGACACCTGGCTCAACTACGTGCGCCGCTTCGGCATCGCCACGCCGGGGACCGCCGTGGCGTCGGTGCCGTTCGATGGCCCTCAAAACCAGAGCGTGGCCTACGTGAAGGGCGCGAGCTTCGACGCGAATCTCCTGGCCGAGAGCGGCTTCGGTCAGGGCCAGCTTCTGATCTCGCCGCTGACGATGGCGGAGGTCACCAGCGCCGTTGCGGCCAATGGCAATCTCTATGTGCCGCACCTCCTCTACGCTGTGGCGCCGCACGGCACCGCCCCCAGTGTGGTGCTGCGTGGAGCGTCCTCCAAGAAGGAGCTCTACCAGGGCACCCGGGAGCCCATCATGCAGCCCCAGACCGCCGCCGCGGTGCGCGCGGCGATGCGCGGCGTGGTGGAGTTTGGCACGGCGGCGGGCGGCCAGGCGGTTCAGCTCTCGCAGTCGCCTGCCCTGGAGGGTGGCAAGAGCGGCACCGGCCAGGTAGACACCGGCAACGACCACGACGCCGACAACTTCAACGCGGTGGCCAACACTGACGGCGATTCCGATGATCCCCAAACGTGGTGGATCTCGCTGGCGCCAGATGATGCCGCGCAGGGCGGCGGACCGGCGAAGATGGTCTCCGTCGTCATGAAGGAGCACAGCGGCGAGGGCGCCTGCCAGATCTTCGTCGCCGATGGCATCTATCGCTGCGCCGCGGGCATCCCGGACCTGGCCTATTTGCAGTGGACCGGCTTGGGCGACTGCCCGGCTAATCGCCAACAGTGAGGCGGCGGCGCTGGCCGCCCTGGCGCCATCAGGCGTGATCCGGTCGCGCTACCCGCGCGCCGGGTCCGGGCTGGCCGGCGCGCAGACATGCGACAAATGGGGCGTCTGGGTCTCCCGCGGCGTCCCGCATGATATACTGGCTCCACGCCAGGGTCTGCGTTGGCGGCGGCGTGCGGGGAGGAGTTATGGCGGGACTGCGGGGGCGCGCGTTCGCGGGCTATCGCCTCGGCGCGCCACTGAGCGGTGGCGGCTTTGCCGAAGTCTACCGCGCGCAATCCGACGCGCTCGGCGGCCGCGAGGTGGCCGTCAAGATCATCTACCCCGAATTTGCCCAACTTCCCACCCTGCGCGCGCGCTTCGAGCAGATTACGCGCGATGGGCGCCGGCTCGACCACCCGCATATTTTGCCCCTCCTGGATTGTGGCGAGGAGGGCGGCTATCTCTACCTGGTGACGCCGTTTGTCGCGGCTGGCAGCCTGCGCGAGCGGCTCCGCGCGGGCAACTTGCTTGGCGGCGCCGACGTTGGGCCCTTCTTTCGCCAGGTGTGCGAAGCCGCGGGCTATGCCCACTCGCAGAGTGTGGTGCACGGCAACATCAAGCCCAGCAACATCTTTCTGCACGAGGGCCGTCATGTCCTGCTCGGCGATTTTGGCCGCCTCTGGGAGCTGGATCAGATTGACCTGCGTCATGCGGGCTCTGGGGCCGAGGCGGTGGAGTTTCTCTCGCCTGAGGCCATTGAAGGGCATGAGGAGCAGCGTAGCGACATCTACAGTCTCGGTGCTGTGCTCTTCACCTGCGTAACGGGTCGCCCGCCTTTCAGCGGCACGACACCTCTGGACGTGCTCTCGCGGCATGCGCGCCAGCCGCTCCCCCATCTCATGGACGTGGCCCCTGGTATACCCACCATCGCCGGGCTGGATCCTGTTGTGCAGCGGGCCATGGCCAAGGCTCCCGACGGCCGCTTCGCGTCCGCCCTGGCCCTCGCCCAGGCTATCGAGCTCGCCGAGCGCAACGCGGCCGTCCCAGGGGTCGACGCGTCAGGTCCCTTTGGTGGCGCCGGACCCACTGGCCCGGGCACTCCCTTTGGCGCCAACGGGCTGGGGTCCCCCCCGGCGGCGCCCGGCGTCGCGCCTTGGGCGTTGGGCGTCGCCCCCACACCGAGTGGTCCCGGCATGTCAGGCTCAGGGCCCTTCGCTCCCGGGCTGGGCGCCGCGCTGGCTGGTGGCATGCCGGGCCTGGGAATGCCCGGCGCCGCGGTCTCTGGGCCACCTGGTCCGCTGGGCACATTCGGTAATTCCCCAGTCGGTAGTTCCCCCCTGGGCGCTGGCCTTGGTCAGGTGCGGTTTCCGCCCCTCCCGGCCAGCGCTGAAGTCGAAGCGGACATGGAAGACGGGCGCCCCGGCGCGGTGGCCAGTCCCCGCATGGATTTGAATGACGCCGCTGTCTTCCCGACGGCCATGCTGCCCGCGCCTCCCCCCGTGCCAGGCGGTCGAGGCGGCTCCGGCGCTCCAGATCTCCCCTTGCGGCCAACGCTACGAGTGGTCGCGCCGCCAGGACCCGTAGTGAATGGCCCGCCGGGATCCTCCGGCGCGCCCCGCCAGGGCCCCAACGCGCCAATGGCGCCGGGCCAGTTCGCTCCCCTACCAGGCTCGAATGCGCTTGATCCCCGTTGGGCATTCGCGGCGGGCGCCGCGCCACCCCCTGGCTTCGCTGACCCGGATGGTGGCCCGCCGCGAAGCGATCAGCCATTTTCCGCGACGCGCCTGGGCCTGCCGCGGCTGACCGATACGACGATGGACGAAGCCGCCCCGGCCTGGCATGACGTGCGGTCGGCGTCTTGGCCCGCTCCGGACGCCGGGCTGGAGACGGCGACTTCCGCCCGCGCGGATGGCTATGGTGACCGCCATGGCGACGGGTATGACGAGAGCGCGGAATGGACGGGCCAAACGGGATCTTGGGACGAGAGCGCCATGTGGGGCGCGAGCGAGATGCGCCCGGGCCACGACCATCGCCACGGTCGCGATGACCGCTGGGGGGAATCCACGGCCGATAGTCGCATGCTCGACTCCGCCAGCCCGGCGTGGTCCAGCTCCATGCCATCGCGCCGCTCGCGGTGGGGTGAATCCGATTCGCGGACCTCGCTGGAGGGCGCGAGCGGCCTCGACCTCGCGGTGGACGATCCCTGGACGGATCGCCAGCGCCGCTCCGCCACACCGGGTTTCATCAAACGCCAGCGCGACCGCACGCGCGACTACGACGAGGGTGCGGACGAGGGCGTCAGCTACGAGAGTCTCCCCGCGTCGCCCGCGCGCCGGCGGCGCGACGATACCGATGGCCGCGCGCCGGCTTCGCGACCCTCGCGGCGCCTGATTCCCCTGCTTGGGCTGCTCGCTCTCCTCATCGTTGGTGATGGTGTGCTGCTGGCCGCGATGCGGCCGGACCTCTGCCCCGTGCGCGGCTGCGCCACGTTGCGTGGCGCCGTCGAGCGCGTCATCCCCGGCCTCCGCACGGGCGCTGAGACGGCGGACGCCTCGCCCCTGAGCATCTCCCCGACTCAGGTCTCTCTGCATACCCATCCTGGCGCCGCGGTCACCACCCACTTGATGGTCACTAACACCGCACGTGGCGCAAGCGCCTGGACGATCGCCGCCGACCTTCCCTGGCTGAGCGCGAGCCCCAACACGGGAACGCTGCCCGCGGGAGCGAGCGCGCAGATTGCTGTGATGGCCCGGCCCGGGACTTCCATCCACGCGCAAACCTACACGACGACCCTGCGCTTTGCGGTCGGCGGCCAGACGGTCACGGTGCCCATCAGCGTGGTGGTGACCCCAGCGACCGCCACGCCCGCCAGCGCGACGCCCGCGGCCTGACGATGCGCGTGCCCAGCGGCGGCTGGCGCGCCAGCGGCGGTGATGACATACTCTGTCTGATACGCCTGGCGGATGGTGGCACCCGACGTGGGGCGCGGTGGCTGGCCCAGGTGCCGCGCCAGAGAGGACGATGGGAAACCATGCGCTATGTCGCCAGCGACGGTGAGCACCAGGTCACACTCGACGTGGGCGAGAACGGGCACCTCCGCCGTATTGTCGCCGGTGACACCACATTGGATGTGGATTGGCAGGCGGTCGGGGGCGCCTCGGCGCGTGGGGGTGCGGATGCGGCCGCCGGCCACTATGGACTGATCGCCGATGGACGGTCGTTCGAGGTGTACGTCCGCGCGGTGCCGGGCGGCGCCAGCGCCGCGCGCAATTTTGAGGTGCTGATCGGCGGCCGACCCTTTGCCGTACGCCTTGAGGATGCCCGCGCGAGTACGCTGGCGGGGCTGGCCGGCGCCGGTCACGAGCGCGGCGAAGTGGTGATCTCCGCCCCGATGCCTGGCCTGGTGTCGGGCGTCCTGGCGGCCGCGGGCGACCACGTCGAGGCTGGGCAGACAATTGTCGTGCTGGAAGCGATGAAGATGGAGAACGACCTCGCCACTCCGCGCGGCGGCATCGTGAAGGCCGTCCGTGTCGCCAGGGGACAAACGGTCAACCAGGGCGACACCCTGGCCATCGTCGGCGATCCAGCCGGCGGCGCTGAGCTATCTCCCTTGGAGGATGAGGACTGAGGCCAGTGTGAAAACGGCCACGGGGTTGGCCCGTGTAACCGGAGGACTCATACTCGGCAGGCGGGTGCGCGCCAGACGCGTCATCACCCTCGGCTCAACGTCCTATGCCCCGCTGGCCGGCGGCGTGTCGTTCCGTCCTGGCGCGCTGCTCGCCGTTGGGGAACCCATGATTGCGCGCACGGTGACAAACAGCAGCAGCGTGTTGCGCAGGGCGACGGCGGGCAGGAAGCGCGGATCGTGGGGGACAT
>JANWHL010000207.1 GCA_025450405.1 Ktedonobacterales bacterium | reverse complement strand
GGACCTGAACGAGCACATCACCTTCGTCATTCACGCCATGGCGGCTGAGGCAGGTGTGCTGGGTCTGACCGGCACGCCCACCGGGGAAGCGCCCGCAAGCGGATCGCCTTCGGGCGACGCGCCGCGATGAACCGCCGCCAGCGGCGTAGGGCCGCGCGACGGGCCCGGCGCTGGGATCGGCGGCGGCGCACACAAACGGGACGCTCCGGGGCGCGCGGCGCGCTCTTCCTGCGTTTGCTGGCGCGCGCGCTGCGCGGCGCGCGATAATGGCGCTCGCGACCGCTGGCGCCGCGACCATGCTCGGCGCGGATACCGCGCGGCGGGCTCGCGGCGAGTGAGCTCGGGCCATTGACGGATGGCGCGCCCGTGGCTATACTGGTCTGGCGGCCGGCTACCGGGGGGCGACGGCCGCCGGCTGCGCATGGGCTGGGGTCGGGTATGAGGAGGGCGACGTGAGTTACCCTGGGCCGAATCCGCTGGCGCCGGGCACGTTGGTCCACGAGCGCTATCGCGTGGTGGCGCCCGTGGGTCGCGGGGGCCTGGGCACGGTCTACCAGGTAACCGATGCCCTGTTTGGTCCCTCCAGCATCTACGCCCTGAAAGAGCAGTGGGACCTCTCAGACAGCGCCCGCAAGCAGTTCGCGCGCGAGGGCGCTTGGCTCAAGAACCTCGACCATAACAGTATCCCCAAGGTCCGGGAATACTTCGAGTGGAGCGGGCGGCTCTATCTCGTGATGGATTTCGTGGACGGGGAGAACCTCGAGCAGAAGCTGGACCGCGGAGGCGGCCGCCCGCTGCCCGAGGGTCAGGTGCTGACCTGGGTCTTGCCGATTTGCGATGCGCTCCTCTACCTGCACACGCGGACGCCGCCGCTTATCCATCGCGATATCAAGCCCTCCAACATCATCATCACGCCAACCGGGCACCCGGTGCTGGTGGACCTTGGCATCGCCAAGGAGCACGCGCCCGGCGCCGGCCTGACGGCGACCTTTGTGCGCAAAGCCGGCACTGAGGGCTACGCGCCGCCGGAGCAGTACGCCGCCAATGGCCAAACCGGCCCCTGGTCGGACGTCTATGCCCTGGGCGCGACGCTCTACCAGCTCCTGACCGCCCAGGTGCCGCCGACGGCGGTGGAGCGTGTGGCGTTGGACCACAAGATGCACCGGCCGCGCGAACTCAATCCTGCCGTCTCCCAGGCGACTGACACAGCCATCCTGCGCGCGCTGGCCATCCGCCCGCAGGACCGTTTCCAGTCGATGCCCGAGTTCAAGCAGGCGCTCCATGCCGCCTCGGCGGCGGTCCCATCCTATCTCTCGCCGTCGTATCTGTCGACGCCTTCGCCCATCCCCGATGCCATTTCGCGGCCAGGACCCTTTCAGCAATCCGCTGTTCAGGAGTTCCCGCCCAGGCCGCGCCGGGCCCAGGCCCTGGTGGCCACCGCCGCCCGGACACCCGGCGCGCTGAGCGCCCCTGGGCGCGCGTCTGGATCGCGCGTCTCGCGCCGGGTTCCACTCACACGGTCAACCACCGGCTCGGACGTGACACTCGCCGCTTCGGCCGGCCGCGCGGCCGTGGATCGTCCGCTGTTTGGGGTGCATCCCGCGGTGCTTGTCGGCGGGCTGGCGGCGCTCGTGCTGGTGACGGCCATCGCGATCACCGTCGCCGTACGGGTGCTTAGCCCGCTGGACCTCTCGACCCCGCACGCGACCGTATCGGGGTATATCAGCGCCCTGCAGAGCCGCGATTACCAGCGGGCCTGGCAGTGTATGACCTCCAGCAACAAAGGCGGATCGGAATCAAACTTCATCAGTGGGCTCACCAGTGACGACCAACGCTATGGCACGGTCACGGCGTTTACCTTTACCTCGAGTGCGCCCAACGGGCCGGCCGCGGAGCAAGAAACGATTTCGGTGACGCGGAGCAAACAGCCCAATACCCCGATGACCCTTGTGATCTCGCTTACCCAATATGGCAATCAGTGGCTGATCGACAGTGTCAGCTCCGAGTGACTAGCAACCGGTCGTCTATGAGCCGCCGTGATCGTGGGCATGCTTCCGGGTAACGTCGCGGTCCATCCAGATGTGGTCACGATCCTGATTGAGCGCATTAGCTCGCTCACCACGGACACGCTTCTTCAGCGCGGCTCCGCCCAGTGCGGAAGGCCCTTACACCGCCAAGTGCGTTTCGCACGCGCCGCGTGTGAAACGCACACCATTGCGTCATTGCGCCGATTCTTTGCGCCATCTTGATAACATGCGCCAGTTCCTTTACGCCGCGCTATCGCGTTTTTCGGTGTACGCGCGGGGACCGGGAGTATGATCTCCGTGGGTGCGACGGTCCTAATGCCACGGTTCGAGCCACTTTCCCGGAACCGCGGGCGAGCTTCCGCCGCCGGAAATGGAGTGGCGTGTGGATCTCTGGACTGTAGCCGTCGTCCGCTCCGGCGATACGGAGGACGAGGCGGACATCATGGCGGCTGCGGATGAAGCGGATGACGCGTTCCGCGCCGATCTCAACGTCGAATATTGGGTGCGGTGCGGGAACCGCTACGTCCCAGCCACCGCCGCCCAGGCCGCCGAGATTCGCGCGTGGGAAGCACGGCGTCGCGAGGAGAATCAGCGAGCGCGTCCACGGAATCGGTCCGGCGCCAGGCGCTGGTGGGCGCGCGTGATCGACCGCGTTCACGCCTCGTCGTCGCGATACCCTCGGGGAATATGATACGGGATGTTGATGACCGCCACACCGGGGTCTGAGTAGAGTCGGAACTTGAGCCGGAGAGCGGTCTCGTTATGCAGGAGACGTTCCCACCAATGCGCGGGGACGAATTCCGGCAGGATGACACTGATGGCGGCATCATGATTGGCATCGCGCAGTGCGTCAATATAGGCGACCAGCGGTTTCACCAGCGATCGGTACGGCGACTCGATAATGACCAGGTGGGGCATGGCACTGACGTATGGCGTGGGCTCAGACGCGCCACGAACTCTGGCGGCCCTCGTCCCCACGGCCACACCACCACTGGCACGCGCAATCCAGTGGTCCCACTCCTCCCGAAGGGTACTCTCCTCGCGCGGATCCGTGGAGATGTGGACGGCGATCACGTTGGGTGTCAGAGATAGGGCGTAGGCTAGCCCTCGCAGGGCCGGGCGATTGAGCGCGGCGATGGGCACGACCATGGTGTGTGTCGCGTGCCGCAGCGCCTCGGTGGAGACCGAGCTGACGGCCGTGAGCAACTTGCCCGTGCGCTGATAGTGGCGCGCGATCCCGCGGAAGAGCAGGACGCAGATGGGAACCAAAATCACGACGATCCAGGCACCGCGGTCAAATTTACTGAACACAATGACCGCGTCCACCAGGCCTGTCGCGATCGCACCGATCAGGTTGATAGCCAGCGAGCGGCGCCAGGCCTGTCCAGCCTGCTCACGCAAGCGCAGCCAGCGGACGACCATCCCGGACTGGGAGAGTGTGAACGCGGTGAACACCCCGACGGCGTAGAGGTTGATCAGGGCGTCCGTGCTGCCCTGGAACGCCACCAGCAGGACCATCGAGAGGATGGCGAGCGCGATAATGCCCGTGCTGAACGCGAGGCGGTCGCCACGGTAGGCGAACTGATGCGGCAGGAAACCGTCGCGCGCCAAGATGGACGAGAGGCGCGGAAAGTCGGCGAAGCTGGTATTGGCGGCCAGGACCAGGATCAGCAGTGTGGCAATCTGGACGACGTAGTAGAACCAGGCGAAAGGTCCAGCGAAAACGAGGTGGGCGACCTGCGAGTCCAGCGTCGGATTCTGCGCGGAGTTGGGCTCGATGCCGAACCGCCAGGCAATATACGTCACGCCGAGATAGAGTGTCACCAGAATGGCGATCATCCATTCGAGCGTCCGGGCCGCGTTGCGCGATTCGGGCCGCTTGAAGGCGGGAATGCCGTTTGAGATGGCCTCCACGCCGGTCATGGCCGAACACCCTGAGGCGAACGCGGTCAGGATTAATACGATGCCCAGCGGAGCTGGGCTCCATCCGAGGGATGCTGGGGCCCGCACTGGCGCGGCGGCCGTGATCAAGCCCCCTGGCGAAAGCGCGGCGCGGACCACACCGGCGACTATCATCAGCAGGAAGCTGCCGATGAAGAGATAGGTTGGCGCCGCGAAGATCGAGCCCGATTCGCGGATGCCGCGGAGATTGACGAGCGTGATGATGGCCACGCAGCCGACGCCCATCCACACGCTATAGGGTGTGAGCCCAGGCACCGCTGACACGAGAGCGCCGATCCCCGCGGCCACACTAACCGAGACGGTGAGCACATAGTCAATGAGCAGCGCGCCCGCGGCGACCAGACCCGGGAGGTCGCCAAGGTTGTCGCGGGCCACAATGTACGAGCCGCCGCCCTGGGGATAGGCGTGGATGGTCTGGCGATACGAGAAACCGACGGCGATCATCAGGATCACGATGCAGGCGGCGATGGGCAAATTGAACCGCAGCGCCCCGAGCCCCGCTGCGATCAAGATGCCGAGCGAGGCCTCGGTGGCGTAGGCGACGGACGAGATGGCGTCCGACGAGAGCACCGCGAGAGCTTTCACGCGGGTGAGACGCTGGTGCACCTCCTCCGCGCTTTTCAGCCGGCGGCCGAAGACCACACGGCGCGTCGCGTCGAGGGCGCGGCCAAGCGCTGACCCCGGCGTGAGGACGCTCTCCTGCGCCTCGACCGTGTCCGCGCCGACAGTGTGGAATCCTGGCCGGTTTCCCAGGCGGCGCCGGACATAGAGCCCACCCAGCCGCGACCCAGCCACGACCTGGCGGCTGCCAAGGCCAGGGAGGACGATGTCGTCACAGGCGCCGGGGCGCGGGTTGGGAGCGGTGGCACCATTGCTCCCAGGTGGCGGGACATCCAGCCGACCCAGAGCTTCCACCCCGGGCGCGGCCAGCGTCCCCTCTGCGCCTTCCCAGCGCAATGTTTGGACGCGCGGAGTCCGAGGGACCCGGATGCGCACATACGAGTCGCCGCCCCTGGCGATCAGGGTTCGCTCCGCCGCCAAGCCAGCCGCGTCCGAGGCGCCGACCGCGGCATACGGCGTAGCTGCGGTAGCCCGATCGGGAGATGAATCCGTCTCGTCTAGTTCGCGCTGATCGTCGCCCGAGAGCGAATTTGGTTGATCTTGAGCAGAGCGCCCACGCTCTCGCATTCCGTGCCGTCCTTCAGGTCCTGTCGATGTCGCGCATTGACCTCGCTTTGCCGACCACACAGCGCGCCCACCAAGGGGAGCACGTTAGGGTGGGGGCCGTCAGTCATGGCGATTCCGCGGCCACCGACGGGACCGGATGGCCCGCGCGCCGGAGCTAGGGGCGGCGATTCGCGACGGCCCCACGGCCACCCGGGCGGCAACGTTCACAGCATAGGGCCGGGGACATAAGCGGCGCGTAAAGACGGGACCCGAGGCGGATCAGGATCGCGTAAAGATTGGCAGCCTCAAACGGGCATGCGCAGCCGATAGCCGACGCCCGGCTCGGTGAGCAAGTAATGCGGCCGACCTGGATCGGGCTCGATCTTGCGGCGCAGTTGGCCAATGAACACGCGCAGGTAGTGCGCTTCGCTCTCGTACTGAGGGCCCCAGACCGCGCGCAACAACGTGCGATGAGTGATGACCTTGCCGGCATGCATTGCCAGATACTGCAGGACCGCATACTCGGTCGGGGTGAGGTGGACCTCCACTCCGTCGGAGGTCACCAGACGCCGGTCGAAGTCGAGGACCAGGCCGCCGACCTCGAACCGCGCGCCACGCGCTTCGCCGCCCGACACGCGCGCGGCATGCCGGAGTGCCACACGCACGCGGGCCAGCAATTCGCCGGTACTGAAAGGTTTGGTCAAGTAGTCATCGGCTCCCTGGTCAAGGGCCGCGATCTTGTCCTGGTCTCCAAAGCGCACGGATAGAACGATGACTGGCACGGCCGACCAGGTGCGCAGCTGGCGGAGCACATCCAACCCATCGAGATCGGGCAGCGACAGATCCAGGATGACCACGTCAGGGTGCCAGCGTGCCACCAGATCCAGTCCTTCGGTGCCAGTTCCCGTCGCCTCCACGGCATAGTGCGCGGCGGTGAGACCTCCACGAACCGCGCGTCTGATCTCCGGCTCGTCGTCCACGACCAGCACGCGCGCTCCGGTGCTCGCGGTCCCATGTGCTGGTGGAATCCCCGCGTCGCTGGCGGACGGATCACGATCCAAGGTCGGCCTCCTTTCCCTCGCGTGCGCGAGCCCCGTTGGCAGGTGCCCGGTCGGTGGCCGAGATCGCGTCAGGATTCTGGCCGCCCTCTAACGTCGGGTCAGCGAGCTCTGGCAAGCCGCCGTGTGGACCGGCGGTCGGGATGGGAAGCGTGAACGCGATGGTCGTTCCCTGCCCCGGCAGACTTTCAGCCCAGATCCGGCCTCCGTGCGCATCGACGATCGCCCGGCAGATGGCCAATCCCAGGCCGGTGCCCGTGGGCGGCCGGGCCGGATCCCAGGGAATAGTCGCCTGGCGCACGCGATAGAACTTGCCAAAGATGGCCTCGAGCTCCTCGGCGGGAATGCCAATGCCCGCGTCGGTCACGCGGACCTCCACCGCGGGCTCCCGCCTGGGCTCGGGTGTGAGCACGCGAGCGGACATGGACACCGATGCGGCACTGGGCGAATATTTCAGGGCATTCTCAATCACGTTGGTCAGAACCTGCTCAATCTGCTCGTGATCCATTGGTATCAGTGGGAGATCGGGCGGTAGATCGAGTCGCACGAGCCGGCCGCTGAGTTGCCCGGCGAGTTCGAGGCGATCGAGGACCGTCGCGATGACTTCGCCGAGCAAATGCCAATCCGGTCGTGGGGCGGCCACGCCGGCTTCGAGCCGCGAAAGATCGAGCAGATTGCTCACCAACCTGCTGAGCCGGTCCACGCTGTGGTCAATATTGGCCACCTGATCGCGCCACTCCACCTCGGTCCAGGCGATGTCGCGCTGCGCGAGACCACTGGTGATCGCCTTGATTGCCGCCAGCGGGGTGCGCAGGTCGTGGGTGACCGAGCCGAGCAGGGCATCCTTGAGACGGTCGCTCTCGCGCAGCGCCTCCGCGTGGACGGCGGTACGCCGCAGCGAGTCGCGCTCGACCGCCAGGGCGATCTGTCCGCAGACCGCCTCGAACAGGCGCCGAAGCGAGACGGCCTGCGCGCTCGGACCGGCGATCCCTATCAGATGCGCCGGCCGCTCTCCAATCCCGTCCGCTGGGTTAGCGATGACGAGATCGCGCACTTCGGACGCGCCCGCGACCCCCAGTACCCCTACAACAGTGGCGCTGCCCCGCAGCGGCACATAGCACACGGCGCTCGGTGATACATCCGCCTGAGAAGCGGTGAAGTGGGTGGATGCGGCGGCGGCCGGGCCAACACCCAACGTCTCTCCACGGACGAAGGCGTCCCGCGCCAGGTACTGCCGCCCACGCCCTCGGATGCTGAGCGCCCTGGCGGCGGTTCCTCCATCCGGGACCAGAGCCCTCTCCGCGAGGTGGCCCTCGCCGTCCGGAAGCAGAATGGAGCATGCGACCATCCCGCTCGGCGCGAACATGGTCACGACACGCTCGGCGATGGCGGGCAGGAGCGCATCCAGGTCGGTGACCGAGGCGATCGTCCGCGCCAACTCGTACAGCGTCTGCGTCTGATGCTGCCGGAGCCGTGCCTCGTGGGCCCGTGAGCGCAGAGCGCCGGTGAGTTGTCCGGTCACCAGCGCCGTCGCAAGCAGCAAGCCAAGCGACAACCATTCACTTGGGCTGCTGACATCCAGGCGATGGAGCGGTGGGACAAAGAAGAAGTCGAACGCGAGAAAGGAAAGCACCGACGCGAACACGGCCGGGCCACTGCCATAAAGCGCCCCCAGAAAGAGAACGGGCAGCAGGTAGAGCATGGACACATTGCCTATGCGCGGTGCGGGCGCCCGGAGAATCAATCCGATGATGAACGTCGCGAGGATCACCCCACCGGCGGCGGTGGCATAGCCAACCAGGGGTGATCGACTCGGTGGTGTGGCGTCATCCAGGAACCGCGAGAGGCGCGGCCACACACGGCTGGCGAAGGCTCGGATTGTCCCCTTCGCGTGAAGGACCGACCGCGCCAACGCCGGAGCGCCCCATTGGACCTCGGTCAGATGGGAGCATGGACGGGTGGACTCACGCCGCGGTTGCCGATCGTTCATGGCGCTTGTTGGCTCCTGAGTACCGCGCCAAGCCGGATAGACGCGCACCGGGGGTGGCGTTACCGCATGGGAGTGACGCGCGAGAAATGCCTTTGACGATATCTGGCCGCTGGCTCGGCCACTCTCCCCGCCTTGTGACTATAGGCCCGCGGGGAGATATTTGCGCACGACCCGGACGAGGTCGTCCACGTCATAGGGTTTCGCGACCGCACCATCGGCCCCCAGTGCGCGCGCGCGGACGGCGACATCGCGCGCGGCGGAGAGTACGACGATGGGGATGCGCGCGGTGCGCGGATCGCCACGGAGTCGGCGCACCAGGTCGGCGGGCTGCAAACCGGGCATCGTCAGATCGAGCAGCACCAGGGCGGGCATGGCCGCGGCCACCTGCGCCAGCGCCTGCTCGCCGCCATTGGCCAGGCGCAGCGGAATGCCTTCATCCTCGAAGAGCCAGGCCATGGCTTCGCGAAGGTCCGGATCGTCCTCCACCAGGAGGACGTCGGCACGGGAAAGCGCCCGATGCGTCTCAGTCACGGTGCCTCCCTGTTGGCCGCCGGGGGGGGACTCACGCGCGCCACCACACCTGGCGGCGGTCCTTGACGCTGTCCGGGGCCGGCTGATACGCTGCGAGCGCGAGCACATGCTTTGGGCGCCTACTTTTTTGCAGGAGAAGTGCCATGAGCGAAGACGAGGGCCAGGGCGCCTGCGCGGCGGCCAACTTGTCGGACGACGAGCGGCCGCTGGCCATCGGGCTGGTGGCCGACAATCCCAGCTTCCCATCGGACTGGGATCACGTAATGGCCAAGGTGCGGCTGGCCGACCAGCTCGGCTTTGACGCCGTCTGGATGGGCGAAAGCTGGGGCTACGAGCTCTTCACCTCGCTGGGCGACCTGGCGCGCGCGACGACACGCATCAAGGTGGGCGCGGGCGTCGCCAGTGTCTTCTCGCGCTCGGCCGCGCTGATCGCCGCCACCGCCGCCACACTGGACGAGCGCTCCGGCGGCCGCATGCTGCTTGGGCTGGGCAGCTCCGGCCCACAGGTGGTGGAGGGTTGGCACGGCATGCCCTTCGCCAAGCCGCTCCAACGCACGCGCGAGTACATTGACATCATCAATACTATTCTGCGACGCGAGCCGCTGTACCACCACGGCGAGCTGGTGACCGTGGACCGAGGCTTCAAGCTGCGCTTCCGGCCGGTGCGCGACCACATCCCCATCTACCTCGCCGCGCTGGGGCCCAAGAACATCGCGCTGGCTGGCGAGCTGGCGGATGGCATCCTGCCGATCTACTGGCCGGCGCGCGACTATCCCCAGCTCCGCGCCGCGCTGGACGCCGGATCGGTGGCGGCCGGACGGCCGGGCGGCGCGGCCCGGATCGCGCCCTACATCACCAGCGCGGTCATCGGCGACGGCGCGGAGCGGGCGCCAGCGCGCCGGCTCTCCGCCGGACCGGTCGCGTTCTACGTCGGGAAGATGGGGACGTTTTACGCCGACATGCTCGCCGAGCATGGGTTCGCCGAGGAAGTGGCGGCCATCCAGCGCGGGTGGGAGCAGGGGCCAGCGGCGGCAGCGGCGGGTGTGAGCGATCGGATGCTGGACGAAACGGCGATCGTGGGCACGCCCGCGGAGGTGGTCGCCCGCCTGCGCGAGTGGCG
The DNA here is from genome assembly GCA_025450405.1 of Ktedonobacterales bacterium. Classification (GTDB taxonomy): domain Bacteria; phylum Chloroflexota; class Ktedonobacteria; order Ktedonobacterales; family JADMIN01; genus JANWHL01. The sequence continues at coordinate 18,482 of JANWHL010000207.1, read as the reverse complement.
CCGGTTGGGCGTGGATGAACCGTTGCTCACCATGCCGCCCGGCACGCCGGACGAGGCCGCGCCAGCGCTGGAGGCGCTGGCGCGGGCGGCGGGCCTGCGCTGACTTCATTCGTCCATCATTCCTCCGCGCGGCTCGGCCCAACCAACCCATCGCGCCAGGCGATGGCGGTCGCCTGGGCGCGGTCGGCGACGCCCAGCTTGGCCAGGATGGCCGTCACGTGGTTGCGCACCGTGCCCTCCGCCAGGGCGAGGCGGTCGGCAATCGCGGCATTGGTGAGCCCGCTGGCCAGCAGCCGCAACACCTCGCGCTCCCGCTCGCTGAAGGTCGCCGCCAGCGCGCCACGTGCTGGCGGACCCTCGCGCAGGAAGGCGAAGACGCGGCCAGCGACGGAGGGGTCCACGTGCGTCCGGCCAGCGACCGTCCCCTCGATGGCCGCGACCAGATCCTCGCGGCGCGAATCCTTGAGCAGATACCCCGCCGCCCCCGCGCGGACCGCGTCGAGGATCCATTCGTCGTCGTCATAGGTGGTCAGCACCAGCACCGGGAGGGCAGGCGCGACCCGCCTGATCGCCGCCGTGGCTTGCGCGCCGTTCATGCCGGGCATCTTCAGGTCCATCAGTACCAGGTCTGGCTCGAGACGTTGGACCGATTCCACAGCCTTCGCTCCGTCGTGGGCCATCCCGACGACGCGGATGGTGGGGCTGGCTTCCAGGACTACTTTCAGCCCCTCACAGACGATCACCTGGTCGTCGACGATCAGCACGCGAATCATGGGCCCTCCCTCGCCAGGTCGCAGATCAGTCGGATGGTGGTCCCCGCGCGGGGATGACTTTGGACCTCCAGCGCGGCGCCAATCAGCAACGCGCGCTCGCGCATGCCGGCCAGGCCGTAATGTCCGTCGGGCCGCTGATCGCCAGACGGCGGCTCGAAACCCATGCCGTCGTCGGCGATCGTCAGGCGCAGAGTCGCACCGTGCTGGGCGAGCGCGAGATCCACTTTGCGCGCGCCGGCATGGCGGACGATGTTGTTCAACGCCTCCTCGGCCACGCGATAGACCTGCTGCTCGATCTCGGGCCGAGGGCCAGTGACGTACGGCGGCGCCACGAAAGCGAGTTGAAATCCAGCGCGGTCGGCGGCCCGCTCCGCCAGACGCCGCAGCGCCAGCACCAGGCCCAGGTCTTCGATGGGTCCGGCACGTAGCTCGTGAAGGGCGCGCCGTGCCTCGTCCAGTCCCCCTCGGGTCATATCGTGCAGCTGGCGCAATGTCACCTGGGCTGCCGTGGGATCTTTCTCCCAGAGGACGCCGAGCGCCCCGAGCTGGACACTGAGCGCGCTGAGTGTGTGGGCCAGCGTGTCGTGGACGTCACGCGCGATGCGATTGCGCTCGCGGCTCACGGCGAGCTGTTCCAAGGTCATGGCGAACTGCGCCATCTGGGCGGTCTTGCGCTCTTGCTCCGCGCGCTGCCGGCGCTGGGCCTTGCTCAGCGAGACGATGACCACGCCGACGACGCTGAAAACCACGAAGCGACCAAGTGCCTGCTGTGCCGCCGCGGTGGCGCTGGGTCCGCCGGACGCGGCTAGAGCCAGCGCCAGGATGGTCGAGAGGATCGAGGTGCCGGCGGTGAAGGCGAAGAGCACGCGCATGCCATACTGGGCGCTGATCAGCAGGAGCGGCAGGGCCAACCAGAGAATCAGGCTGGCGGGATCCACGAGCGCCGCGTTGCCAGTCAGGCCATGCCGCATGCGCAGCGCCGTCGCCAGCGCCAGCTCCAGCACTGGCGCGACGCCAGCGACGCCGAGCGCGAGTGGGAGATACGCCCGCCCCAGCAGCATGCGAAGCTGGTTCCAGAACATGTAGGGCAGCAGCACGGTGGAGTGCGCCCAGATCATGATACTGAAGTAATCGGGCACCACGGCGGTCTTGCCCAGCGTGCCGCACAGTGTGAGGCTGACCAGCACCCAGAGGGCGACCAGGAAATAGCGGAACACGGGGAGCAGGCCCGGTTCGATCGCGTCGGGGCGAGTGGTCATGGGGCGGTCCCGGTGGCCCGTGGCGCGACGACGCGTGCCGCCGCGCATGCCAATCCAGGGCATGCGGCCTGGCCATCCGGGGGCCATCGTACCAGAGGCGCCGCCGCCGGACAAGTGCGGGCGCTCACGTGGTGCCGTGACGGCGCTCACGGCGGCTGATGCGGCGCGGCGTGCCAGGTGGTGCGCCGGTCCACTGTGCCGCGCGGCCGGAGCATGTTATGGTCGGGGCACGGTCGCGGTCGCTTGGGCCGCTGGGCGCCACGGCCGGACTGGAATCCCGGAAAACGCACGTCCGCGGACATCAAACTGGAGGCGCGGCATGGAGATGTACGACTGGGCGCATGGTCGGGCTGATGGTGAAGCACACGGAAGTTCGGACATCATGACGTGGCCGGAAACGCGGCGTCCCACGGGGAGTCTGGCATGACCGCGACCCCAACCGCCACGGCCGAACTGGACGCGCCACTACCTTCCGTGGCGCCTTCAACCCGATCACGCATCTGGCCAGCCATTCTCACCCTCTACTTCGCCTCACCGATTCTGGCGGAGATGATCAGCGGATCGACCCCACCGCTGGCCTGGTTCAACCCCTTCAACCTGATCGTCCAGCCAGCGCTCTATGGGTCTGGCGCGCTACTGGCGCGCGAAGTGGCGCGGCGGCGCGGGCTGGGCTGGGCCAACCTCCTCATCCTGGGCGCCGCCTATAGCATCCTCGAGGAGGGCCTGGCCGTGCAGACGTGGTTCAACTTCACGCCGCGCGCGCCGTCCGCGAATCCGACACACTATGGTGTGGTGTTCGGCACCAATTGGGATTGGGTCGCCGAGCTTGCCGCTTATCATTCCATTATCAGCATCGCCATCCCCATCATGGCGGTGGAGTTGATCTACCCGTGTCTGGCTGACCAACCCTGGCTCCGGCGTCGGGGCATCATCGGGTTCTCGATCGTGCTGGCGCTGGTTACCATCGTGTTGGCGGTGCTCACCGGTTTCGTGATCTACCGGCGCGACGGCTACGCGCATCCCCCGGCGGGGCCGTATCTGTTGGCCGTGGCGCTCATGGTTGCGCTCTTCTGGTTGGGCTCGCGAGTCCGCATACCTCCGCCGAGCCCATCGCCCCGCCGCGCGCCGCGCCTCTGGACCGTCCGACTTACGGTGCTGGCGGCCACCCTGGTGTTCTTCGCGGTCTCGTTCATCGTGCCGAAGATCATCCCGATCGCAGCGATCACGCTCGTGATCATGGAAGGAGTCGTGGCGCTCGGGCTCTGGCGTGTGCGCTCATGGTCAGCGCGGGAGGGCTGGTCCGCGCGCCACCGGCTGGCGATCGCCATGGGGGTTGTGGCGTTCTTTGGCCTGATCTTCGCGCCCCTGCAGGAGTTCGCCGGGCTGACGGGACATGCGGGCAAGGCCGGCCTCACGCTGGCCGGCGTGCTCGTTCTGCTCGGACTGTTCGCGCTGGATTGGCGGTTACGGCGTCGAGCCGCGGCCGCGGTGCCGCCCAGCGCACCCGCGCTCATGGAGAGCGGGGACCGCGCGGGATGACAACCGCCCTGCCCGGGCACTGGCGCGTTACCCGCGTCCGCGAAACAGCGCCCGTAGCCAGGCGAATGGACCACGCGCGGGCTCCGGCCCGGCCGGATCGAACGAAATGCTTCTGGGGTCAGGCGCGGCGAGCGGTGTCGGCGGCAGGTCGGGGGCGGCCGGCGGCATCCCCGGCGCGCTGGAATCCGCCGTCGGCGCGGGCGCCGCGGCTGGTGGATCCGGGGGACGCGCGCCGTGGAAGTAGGCAATGAGATCCTCGCGCGTGAGGGCCTGGAGGTCAGCGTTCTGGTCGATCCGCTCGAGGGCGCGGGCATATGGGCCGGCGTATTCGCCGTGCAGGTTCGCGTCCCAAAAGGCGACGACGTCGGGGCGCAGAGTCGCGGGCAGCAGGCCGGAGAACTCGATGGCGAACGGCGAGATGAAGGGCGCGCGCTCTTGAATCACCGGCCACGCCGACTTCAGGAACTCCCACGCGGCGACCTGCGTGCGCGGCTGGCCGAGCATCATCCCCAGCACCCGGATCATGCTCTGGAATGGGAAGAAGTCACTCCGCATAAGCTCGATGGTGCGCGCCACCAGCGCGGGGTCGTCGAAGCGCGCGAACACGTCAATGTAGCGCTCCACCTGCTGCGGCGTGAAGTCCCCCGCCTTGCGCCGCTGGTAGATCTGGGTGTAGCGCTCGTAGGTGGCCACGTCCGCGAACTGGGCTGTGGTGCCGACGGCCACCGCCGCGAGATTGGCATCCACGGAGGTGGGATCGTCGGCTTCGCGCGCCTGCCAGGCGCGGGCCTGGGCGATGGCCGCGGGATCGTGGGCGTAGCGCGTCAGGGCGTCAACCACGCGCGCCCGGAGGCGCACCGCATCCGGAGGCTCGTCCGGACGGGGCTCGAAACCGAGCGTGGTCATCCGGTCCCTGAAGAGGCCCTCCACCCAGGCACGGAAGCCAACCAGGGCGTGCTCATCGCCGACTCGATCGAGGAGGTGCTCGAGGCGGAGCAGGTGGTCGCCCACGATCTGGCCGATGAGCGTCACGTCGTCGCCGTTGGTGAGCGCTGCCAGGGTGTCGAGGTAGGCGGCGATCGGATGGTCGCCGCTGGCGACCAACGCCCATTGGTCACGCAGCAGGCCCTTGTGCTCAGCGGGCGTCAGCCGGTCGAGGTGCGCCAGCAGTCGCGCACGCAGCGTCGTGTCGAGCCGCTGGCGATAGAAGCCAACCTCGCCACCATTGGCGTAGCACCACAGCGGATCGCTCGCGACAACCAGGGGGATAGACGCGGCGCGCTCGGTGAGCAGGTGACGGATCTCGTGTGTCCCGGCGGCATCCTCATAGCGGACGACCAACGGCACTTCCCAGAGCTGGTCGCTCGCGGAGGCATGTGAGCCAGAGAAGAAGCGGTGCTGGCTCACCGTCAGGTGGGTATCGGCGCCCGACCCTTGAAGGCCGACGGCGACCAGCGGATGCCCAGGTTGCGTGATCCAGCTCTCCATCACCGTGGCGACAGGCAGATGGGACGCCTGGTCCAGATGGCGCCAGAGGTCGGCGCCAGCGGCGTTGCCCTCGGCGAACTCACGCATGTACGTGCGCAGGCCAGTGCGGAAGGCATCGTCGCCGAGGAAGTCGTGGATCATGCGCAGGACGGCGGCGCCCTTCTGGTACGTGATGAGGTCGAAGCTCGCTTCGATCGCTTGCGGGCTGTCGACGGGATTGTAGATGGCGTGGGTGCCCATGAGCGCGTCCGTGTCGAGGGCGCGGTCGGTCCCGACCTGGATCTCATCCCAGACACGGTACTGGGGCGCGAGCGCGTCGACGGCATGGTAAGCCATCCAGCTCGCGAACGCCTCGTTGAGCCAGAGGTCGTCCCACCATTGCATCGTCACGAGGTTGCCAAACCACATATGGGCGACCTCATGGGCGATGGTCTCGGCGACCAGCATTTCGTGGCGGTGGGAGACAACCTGGGGATCCAGCAGGAGCGCGATCCGTTGCGAGATGATGAGCCCAGCGTTCTCCATGGCGCCGGCACCAAAGTTCGGCACGGCCACCTGATCCAATTTCTCGAAGTGGTAAGGGGCGGCGAAATAGTCTTCGTAGTACGGTAAGAGGCGGGCGGTAAAGTCCAGCGCGAACTGGCCAAGCTGCTCACTGCCCTTAAGTGCCCAGACCCGCAACGGGACATTCGCGATGACCCGCTCGGGGGTAGAGGCCAGATCGCCGATGGCAAAGGCGAGCAGGTAGGTGGACATCGGACGCGTTGGCGCGAAGGTCCAGGTCCTGGCGCCATCCTCGGTGGGGGCGATCGCGACCAGACGACCATTGGTCAGGACCTTGGTGTCCAGCCCGGTCGTGATCTGCCAGGTGAAGCGCGCCTTGAAACCTGGTTCGTCGAAGCAGGGAAAGATGGCACGGGCGCCCGTAGCCTCGCACTGTGTGCAGAGCAGCTCGTCGTCGCCGTCCTTGGAGACGAAAATGCCCTCCAGGCTGTTGCTGATCCGGCCCGCGAAGGTCAGGGAGAGCGTCGCGGCGCCCGCGGGGCATGGCTCCGCCAAGGTGATGATGGCCAGCTCGCGCTCGGGGTCGAGCGTCGCCGTGGCGGTGATGGACCGATCGCCGGCGCTGAGGGTGGGAGCGATCACGCGCAGGTCGCGGGCATGCAATTCAATGGTGCTAGTGGGAGCCGAGACCGCCAACTCGATGGCGACTCGGCCGCCGAACTCTTCGGAATCCAGCCGCACGTCGATGGCGATGTCGTAGTGCCGTGGGAGCACCGTGGTGGGAAGCCGGTAGGCGCTCGACTTCATGGTTCTCTCCCCTCCCGCCCGAACTTTCCGGTCGGGTGGCCTCGCGCTCCGCAACGGCGGTCCCTACGCGGCGTGACGCCGGATGGCCGCGTAGAGCGGCAGCACACTCGCCGCCGCCAGCGCCAGCAGCGCGAACGCGCCCACCTGGAACGGCTCCAGCCTGGTGATGCCCAGGAAATTCGCCACCGCGTTCAAGAAGGCCAGGCTGAAGATGAAGAACGCCAGGCTCAGCGCCGTGGCCTGTCCAGCGGCGCGGATGATGCGGAGCGTGCGCGAGACGATGCGCACCTGGTGCTCGACCACCGCGATCGAGACGACCACGGTCGCCACCGCCATCGCGCTCAGCGCGATTGTCAGCAAGCCCTGGCCGAAGCGCGCCACACTGGTGGGGCTGAACGGGTTGAAGAGATCGACCACGTTGGAGGACGCCTGGGCCGACTCGAAATATTGCGTGGTCCGCACCGCCAGATAGGTGACGCTCAGCCCAGCGCCCACCCAGATCAATGGCCCCAGGACCAGCCGCGCCGAGAACGCCGCCTGCCCCATCGCCGTCCCCAGCACACGCCCGAGCACACTCTGGAAGCTCTCGACAGAGCCGGTCACGCCGCCGCGTTGTCCCCTGGTGGGCGATGCCGCCACCGCCGCCACGATCCCCAGGAACAACAGCGCCGCCGCCGTGGCGAAGAGCGCGATGGCGAGATCGAGGTCCTGGAGATAGCGCACACGCCCTGGCAGGTGCGGGCCAAGCGCATGTCCGAGGTCCACCACGACGTAGGGCGTGGCTCCGGCGCCCAGCAGGTCCACCAGCACCGACGCCAGGTACGAGAGCAGCGCCAGCCCCGCAAACGTTGTCGCGAGCCCTCGCGCCGAGAAGAACGGCGCCCCCGGCCGTGCCATCGCACTGGAGGTGGTTTGGCCGTCCCCGGAAAGGCGCCCGCGGCGGGCGACGTCGTAGAGGAACACCGCCAGTAGCAGCCCGTTGATGAGCATGTACGTCCACGGGTTCCGGGTGAAGTGCCCGATCGACGACCGATTCAGCAGCACGTCGCCCGCGAAGAGCAGCGCAAAGATGCTGGCCCCCGCCGTATACGCCAGGTGCGAAGCGGTGCGGCGCTCCAGCAGGCCAATCTGCAGCAGGAAGAGCAGCACGCCGAAGAAGAGATAGAGCGGGACGGGCCGCCACGCGCCCATGCCCGTGCCAAACCCCGCCAGCAGGAACGCGACATAGCCGAGGATGCCAATGGCCGGCACCAGCACCGGAGCCGCGAGGATCCCACCGCCCCGGGCAGCCAATGCGCCAGAGGCGGCGGGCACCGAGGATGCGCTGGAGACCGCTCGCGCGAGCGGTTGGGTGGCTGAGACAGCCATACGATGCTCCTCTCGGGGTGGTTGCCGGTGGGCCAGAGGGCACTATCATGGGCGCCCTGGACAGGCGCGTCCGGGCCAGAACCGCCCGCGCCGCGCGTACCTCATCCACATCTCAATTATAGGCTCACCCTACCAAACGGACAAGAAGCGGAGCGGGCGCGCGGCCTAGAGTGGGATGTTCCCGTGTTTCTTTGGCGGGTTCGAGTCGCGCTTGTTCTTCAACATGTCGAGCGCGACGATCAGCTTTTCGCGCGTGTGGCGCGGCTCGATCACCTCGTCTACGTAGCCGCGCGCGGCGGCCACATAGGGATTGGCGAACTTCTCCAGGTAATAGGCGACCAGCTCCTGGCGTTTCGCCTGGGGATCCTCCGCGCGCTCGATCTCGTCCTTGAAGACAATGTTGACCGCGCCCTCCGGGCCCATCACGGCGATCTCGGCCGTCGGCCAGGCGTAGTTGATGTCGCCGCGCACATGCTTGCTGCTCATCACGTCGTAGGCCCCGCCGTAGGCCTTGCGCGTGATGACGGTCACCTTGGGCACCGTCGCCTCGCAATAGGCGTAGAGGAGCTTGGCACCGTGGCGGATGATGCCCCCGTGCTCCTGCCCCACGCCGGGAAGGAAGCCCGGCACGTCCACCAGCGTAACTAGGGGAATGTTGAAGCAGTCGCAGAAACGGACGAAGCGCGCGCCCTTATCCGACGAGTTGATGTCGAGGACGCCCGCCAGCATGTTGGGCTGCTGCGCCACGATCCCCACTGGCCGTCCATCCAGCCGGGCGAAGCCCACGACGATGTTGCGCGCGAAGTGCTCGTGCACCTCGAAGAACGACCCGGTGTCCACGATCAGCCGGATGACGTCCTTCATGTCGTATGCCCGTGTCGGGTTGTCGGGGATAATGCTATCCAGGGCGTCCTCCGCGCGGTTCGGTGTGTCGGATGTTGGCGTGATGGGAGGATTGTCTATGTTATTGGCGGGCAGATAGCCGAGCAGTGCACGGACCTGGCGGATGCATTCGATCTCGCTCGGCACGGCGAAATGAGCCACACCGCTTGTCGCGTTGTGGATCCGGGCGCCGCCCAACTCCTCGAAGGAGACATCCTCGTGCGTCACCGTTTTGACCACGTTGGGGCCAGTGACGAACATATGGCTCGTGCCCTCCACCATAAAGATGAAGTCGGTGATGGCCGGCGAATAGACCGCGCCGCCCGCGCATGGCCCCATGACGGCCGAAATCTGCGGGATGACGCCACTGGCCAGCGTGTTGCGCAGGAAGATGTCGGCGTAGGCCCCCAGGCTGACCACACCCTCCTGGATGCGCGCGCCGCCCGAGTCGTTCAGGCCGATCACCGGCGCGCCGTTCTTCATCGCCAGGTCCATGATCTTGCAAATCTTCTCCGCGTGCGCCTCAGAGAGCGCCCCGCCGAAGACCGTGAAATCCTGGGAAAAGACGTACACCAGTCGCCCATCAATCTTGCCGTAGCCAGTCACCACGCCGTCGCCCAGATAGAGCTGGTCCGCTAACCCAAAGTCCGTCGTCCGGTGAGTGGCGAACATATCGGTTTCCTGGAAGGTGCCAGGATCCAGCAGCAGATCGAGGCGTTCGCGGGCGGTGAGCTTGCCCTTCTTGTGCTGCTGCTCGATGCGCCGCTTGCCGCCGCCCAATTGGGCCTCGGCCCTGCGGCGGCCCAGCTCGTCCAGCTTCTCGCGCGTGGTGGTCATAGTAGTTCTCCTGGCGCGCCGCGCGCGCGGTCGTGGACTTTCCGCCGTCGCGGCCCTACCCGATCCGTGCGCTACGGTGCCGCGTCGTCGCGCTGGACCAGTTCCAGCAGCACGCCGCCAGTGCCCCTGGGGTGGAGAAAGAGGCCCCGACCCTCGGCGGTTGGACGCGGCGCCTCGTCCAGCACGACCGCCCCCGCCGCACGCAGCTCGGCGAGCGCCCGATCGATGTCCGGCACTTCGAGGCAGATGTGGTGCAGCCCCTCGCCACGCTTCTCGATGAACCGCGCCACGCTCCCGGCGGGGTCGATCGGCTCCAGCAGCTCGATCTCGCTGCCGCCCGGACCACCCATGGGCAGGAAGGCGATTTTCACCCCCTCGGCCGGAAAGTTGAGCACGCGGGACGGAGACAGACCCAGTGTATCTCGGTAGAACGCGAGCGCGGCCTCGAGCGAGCGCACGACCACGGCCACGTGGTCGATCCGCTTCACGGCACCGGTCAGCACGAGTGGTCCTTTCGGGGAGGGCGCCACAATCGTCGGCACAGTCGCGCGCGGATCCGCGCGCGCCCGGTCGTATCCATCCTTGGGCGGGCCAACTTCGGGAGGGCCCCATCCGCACCTACCCGTGTCATCGTATGCCGACTGGCGGATCGCCGTCAAGCGCCATCCAGCCGCGCCTCCGAGGGACCAACTCGACAGGGACTGGGGTCACGTGATGAGTTTTTCAAGCGCACGACGGCACAGACGCCAAGTCGGCCCGCAATTTGCTCCGCGGATGTTGCCGTTGGCACCGCGGCTCGTATAGTATGTGAAGGCGGAAGCTCGACCATGTGGCCTCGGCCCGCCTGGCAGCGCGGAGTGCGGCCACGCGCCGGCACGGAGAACCTGTATGAGTGAAGCCTGGAATGTGGCCTGGTCCTGGCTGACCTCGACGATCGGCAATGTGGCCGCCGGTGATCCCGCCTGGCGAATTCCGGTAGGCGCCGCACTGATTGCCCTGGGTATCGTCATGCTCGTAGCGCTCGCGCTGGCGCGGCGTGCCGCGGCGCGCGAAGCCCGACGCGTGCCGCGCCCGGTGCCGACACCACGGACGCCCGTGCCGTCCGGCGCGCGTGTCGTGGCGATCCCCACCCTGGCGGCATGGTCCGCATCGCCGCGGTCGCCCACGATGCCGGGATCGCACACGTCCTATGGCGCCAATCCCGACCGCCCAACGCCAACGACGCTCGGGGCGACCGATCAAGGGCCCGCCCCGGTGTCCGCCATGCAGACCTACCCGGTGCGTGCTCCCGGCGTCCCCAGCATTCCGGGTGTCGTCGTCGCCCGCGTACCCGAGCCGGTCCTCACGGGCCCCACACAGCCGCTTGCCTCCAGTGCGGTTTCTGGCGCGCAGACGCTCGCCCGTGGGCCCGCGACCCCTTCACGGTTGCCGGAATGGCGGACGATCCACCAGGCCCAACCCACCACACCGCTCGCGGGAGTGGGGGCGGCCGCCAGCGAGACGCGCCAGACCCCTACCTCCGACCGGCTGGTGCCCATCACCAGTGGTCCCCTGCGCTCCAGCGACGCGCTGGCCGTGGCCGACCGCGCGCCCGCGGCGCTGCCACTGCGTCAGGATCCGGAACCCTGGGCGTCCGCCCCCACGCCGGCCCTCGCGGACCCCGGCGTGCCCGACGCGGAAAACGCTCGCGCCGAGGCCCTCTACCGCCGCGGCCACGATCTCGCCAACCGGACCGAGGGCAATGTGGCCCAGGCCCTGCGCGACGCGCTGACCGCCTATCGCGGCGCCGAGGCGATTTGGACGCGCGAGCGCGCCGCTGAGCGCTGGGCCGCGCTCCAGAGCGATATTGGCCGTGTCTATCAGGAGATCCCGGATGGCGACCGCATCGCCAATCTTCGCACCGCCATCCTCTGCTACGAGCGCGCGCTCGAGGTCTTCGAGCCAGTTCGCCATGCCATCAACTGGGCCTGGACCCAATCGGCCCTCGGCGTCGCCTACCAGAGCCTGCCGGTCGGCTCGCCCGTGGCTAATGCGCGCGCCGCCGTGGCCTATCACCAGCGCGCCCTCGATGTGTTTACCCCCGAGAATTGCCCGCTGGCATGGGCCTGGAACATGAACAACCTTGGCACCGCCTACGAAGCCATCCACGGCGGGCCCGAGGGGGGCATGGTCGCACAGCTGCACGAGGCGGCCCGCTGCTATGAAGAGGCCCTCGATGTGTACGCCGCCGACCAGTATCCGGTCCAGCATCAGGTGGTCGCGCGCAACCTCGCCCGAGTCCGAGCGGAGCTTCGCGCTCTGGAATAGCGGAACGCGCGGCCCTCCGCCGCACTCGTATAGTGCGCCCCGTCGCGATGGCTCCCTCCCGTGGTACAGTGCGTGCGCACCATCGCCGTCTCGCGGCGTGAGGCTGCGGGGCGCCTTGTGCTGTCCCGGCCGCGCCATCCGCGGTGCGGTTCCGTTCCGCACGGTGAGCCATACGACAAGGGAGGACATATGCCAACCGCTGACCGGCAAGCGCAAGCCACCTGGGAGGGCAACCTCTTTGAAGGACACGGATCAGTCTCGTTGAGCAGCAGCGGCGCCGTCGCCGACCTGCCGGTATCCTGGGTCGCTCGCACGGAACAGCCTGGCGGCAAGACGAGTCCCGAGGAGCTGATTGCCGCGGCCCAGGCGGCCTGTTACGCGATGGCGTTCTCCAACACGCTGAACAAAGATGGCAAGCCGGCCGAGCGGCTCACGGTCAACGCCACGTGCTCGTTCACATTTGGCGACGGGCCCGCCCGTGTCTCGTCCATGCGCATCGACGTCACGGGCCGGGTTCCGGGGCTGGACGCCGCCGCGTTCGAGGACGCCGCCAAGCGCGCTGAGCAGGGGTGCCCCGTGGCCAACGCCATCCGAGGCAACGTCCCCATCGAGGTCAGCGCGCACCTGGAGTCGTAGCGCGCGCCCGCGACGACCCAATCAGACGCCCCAGTGGCGAGCGCGCTAGGCAACCGTCGCCGCCGTGGGGGTGATCGCCCGCGCCGCCGTGGTCGGCTCCATCGCGACCCGTAGCGTCTCCACGTAACGCTGGCCGGCGGCGAGGATCATCGCCGCGGTTGTCCAGGCGAGTCCCGCCGACACCAGCAGGGTGATGAGCATTCGATCCCTGCGCTTGTCCATCGCTGTCCTCTCAAAGCAGACCGACGACATGCGCCAGTCGCAGCGTGCCAAGACACAGACTCTCCATCCGACGCGTATCGCGGACATGGTCTCCACTGGAGACCCTCGTCGCCCGTGGAAGAAAGCAGATTCGCGGCCAGTTCCGCGCCGACGGGGCGTTCGTGGTAAACTTGCCACCATGTTCCAAGCTTAGCGTGGGACCCGTGGCCCGGGACTCGTGGCCTGGGATTGGTGCGTTGGGGCCGGGAGGATTCCGATACGCGACGAGTTCGAGTTCTTGCTGGCGGCGCGAGACACCGCTGTGCTGACCGAGGACCACAACTTTTGGATCGACGCGCACAGGAACCAGCGGGTCCGGCGAGTTTTCCTCGAGATGGGACGGCGGCTCGCGACGGCTGGTGACCTTACCGCGCCCGCCGATGTGCTCTGCCTGACGGTCGACGAGCTGTTCGGACGGGGAACGCGCCTCAGCCGTGGCGACCTCCGCGCGGTGGTGGACGCGCGCCACGCGGAGATGGCGCGGTTCCGCGCCGTCGCGCCGCTGCCCGCGCTCGGGACGCGCCGCCGGCCGCGCCACCGAGCGTGCGCCCGTGGACGAGCGACCGGCCCGATCCCACCGATCACGCGGCGGGCACGTAACATGTGCGCGGGTATGCGGCGTCGTCGGGGGTCGCGCGAGGCATCGCGCGCGTGGTGCGGTCGCTCGGGGAGGCGGGGCGGCTGGGGCCGGGCGAGGTGCTGGTGACGGCGAACCTTTCGCCGTCGTGGACACCGTCTTCGCGACCGCGGCCGCCGCCGTGACGGACACCGGCGGCATCCTGAGCCATGCCGCGGTAGTCGCGCGCGACTACCGCATCCCGGCGGTGCTGGGTGCGGAGGGGGCGACCGTGCTGATCCGCGACGGCGCGCTGATCGAGGTGGACGGTGACCGCGGTCTGGTACGCATGCTTGAAAGCGCTGAGGGTATCGGCCTTTAGGGAGCCCAGAACTGGATGGCGAACGGAGCGAGACGAACGACCGCGAGCGCGGCGGTGCGTTCAGTTGCCGCGCTGCCGCGTCGGTTGGCGAGCCGCGCTGGCGGCCGCGGAGGAGGGCTCTCGGTCCACCTGAGGGCGCGCCGGCTCGCTGACGGCCGGTCCCCGGTCGGCGGCATGCCGCGGGGCGGCGAGCCAGAGTGAGACGTGCTTCGGGCGCATCGTCTCATTCACCACGTCGACGAGCCGCTCGCGCAACTGGGCGAGGTCCACGTCGCCGCGCACCGTGGCGCCGAAAGCCGCCAGCGTGCGTGCGGCATTATAGCGGTGCCGATAGAAGCGGCGATCCACGGTGGCCCGCACGCGGATACGAACCGGCTGGAAAAGCCCGAAGATCGCCAGCGTCGAGGCCACAATCGCCACGGGATTCCCCTGGCCCGTGACCGCGCGAAAGCCCGCCTGCAGCAGCGCCAGCACGCTAACGTAGACCACGGCGAGCGCGCTGGTCACGACCCCGTAGATTACAGTCCGGCGGATGATCACATCGATGCCCTAGAGGTGACTGCGCAGGACTGCCATCCCCATCGACAGTGCGAAGGCGCTGATCGTGAGGGCCCCAACCGGCGGGCTAAGCAGCTCAAAGAAGAAGCCGGGTCGGCCCAGGGCAGGGACAAGCAGCGTCGGCGCGGTCAGTGCCATGGAAACCACCAGGGCGGCCGACCCGCCGAAGACCACCCAGCGGGTCTGCGCGCGGGCGCGCGCGCCGGACACGACGCGATAGCGGTAGACTTGGGCAATCATCACACCGGCTGTCGCGACGAGCCAGACGGCATCGTAGGCGTCGATCCACAACTCGCCCGAGACCAGAAAAGCGCAGATGACCGCCGCCCCCTCCACGGCCCATCCGCTCACCAGCCACCGGGTCCGGCGCGGCACGAAGCGGCCGCTGGGGAAGAAGGCGAAGACCAGGAACAGCAGCGCGAAGTTGAGGATGTCCACAGCGAGGGCAGGCAGCTGCCAGGGGGTGCGGCCGGTCTCCAACTGGTTGGGGACCAGCGCGGTCCCCAGTGCCACCACCGCGAGGGCGACGACGAGCGCCATCCAGTCGTCTGATTTGCGCCAGACAATCACGCCCGCGACCGCGAAGCAGATGAGCGAAGACAGGAGACTGACAGCCAGCGTCAGTCCCGCGTAGCCAGCGATTGACAGGCCGAGGCTCTGCAAGGCGCCGGCACTGGCCGGCGAGGGCTGCGCGAGCGCACAGCGTATGCCGGTGCAGACGGTTCGCAGCTGCGCCAAGTAGGCCGGAAGGAGGAGGATATGCAGGCCGACAACGACCACCGCCGCCCGCGCAAGCGTGTGTCGGGTGGATGAGGCCGAACCACATCGACGGCCGAGCCGGCGCGTTCGGGTGTCGGCGCGGAGGTGGAGTTGGCGACGGGGCTTTCCGGCATGATGGCCGTCCCGTTCCGCTGGTTAGGGCCCGCCAGCGACGGCGCGTCTCGGCGCGGGTCGTCCGGTACCGGACCTTGCAGAACATCGCTCCGGTTGACGACGGCCGTGTGCTCGTGTTTGAGAGACCCGCGGACGAGTGCGGACCGCTGCCATTTCGCTGGTGCCGGTGGTGGGATTCGAACCCACAACCCGTTGCCGGGAGCGGTTTTTGAGACCGCCGCGTATACCGTTCCGCCACACCGGCGCTTTCCCCGCCGTCTCGGCATGAGGACCGCCGGGTATCATGGTACGCCGCGCCCGGCCGTCTGTCAAGGCGACGGTAAGGGGTCCCGCGACGCGCGCCGGTCCGCCATCCGACACCGCGCGCCAACCCGCGCACAAGGCCGCGAGCGGGGCATGGCCGGTGACAACGCACTCGATCACCTGGCGATTCCCTCGACCTCGTGCGCGCGTTGACCGGAGCTATCATTGCTGAGCGGCCACGCCGCCGCGCGATTGACACGCGGCGGCGTCCGCGCCTACGATCCAGCGTGGCGCGTCGGGATCGGGAGCACTCTGCGACTGGCGGGCTCGAACACTTCCGACCGCACGCGCGAGACACCCATGACGCTCATCGTCGGACCCAACCTCTCGCTCGACCAGACCGTCGCGGTGCCGCGCCTGCGCGTCGGCACGATCCACCGCGTGCCCGAGGTGCTCCGCCTGGCGGGGGGCAAGGGCGGCAATGTGGCGCGCGCGCTCGCCATTCTCGGCGGGGAGCCGCTGCTGTGCGGCTTCGCGGGGGGACCGGTTGGCCGGCTGGTGGAGGCCAATCTGGTGCGCGACGGGGTCCCACACCGGCTGGTGGCAACCGCTGGCGAGACCCGCATCTGCTTCAGTGTGGCGGACGACGCCAGCGGCGAGCAGACCGAGTTCTACGAAGCCGGGTCGGCCGTGACCGTGAACGAGGTCGCGGCGTTGCTCGCGGCGGTCGAGGCGTGCCTGGCGGACCAGCGCTGGGTGGTGATCACTGGGTCGCTCCCGCCTGGGGCGCCGGACGATCTCTACGCGACGCTGATCGAGCGGGCGCACCGTGCCGGGGCGCGTACGCTGCTGGACGCGAAGGGGCGCGCACTGGCGGCGGGGCTGGAAGCCGGGCCGGATGTGCTCAAGATCAATCGCGCCGAACTGGCCGACCACGTGGGGCGCGAACTGGCGACGCCAGTGATGGTGGCGATGGCCGCGGCTGAAGTGGTGGGACTGCCTTCGGACCCGCCACCGGTCGCCGGCTTCCAGGGCGCATCACCACGTGACGGGCGACCGGCGCGGGCGCCCGGCGCGGTCATCACGCTGGGCGCGGCGGGCGCCGTCGTGGCTGGAGTGGACGGCTGGTGGCGGGTGATGGCCCCGCCTGGGGCGGCGCGCAGCCCGGTGGGGAGCGGCGACAGCGCGGCGGCGGGCGTGGTGCTGGGGTTGGAGCGCGGCCTGGGACTGCGCGAGGCGGCGCGATTGGGGGTCGCGGCGGGGACAGCGAACGCGCGCCATCTCGGCGGTGCGCGCTTCACGCGTGGCGAGGCGGAGGCGATCCTGGCGGAGGTCCCGGCCGCGCCGCTGGCCCGGACGTCGGCAAGGGGCGACGGCTGAGATGTGGCGCGGTGGCATGGCCGGATACGCAACCGTGCGCCCGTCCGGGCTGCACCCCAGCGGCCGACGCGGGCCGGATTGACGGGCACGGCGCAACGCGGGCATCCGCCACGCGACGGACGCCCGCTGACCGTGATGGAGGGGGGATTGGGCGGCCGCGAGGTCCGCCAAAGGCCTACAGAAATGACACGGGCATCAGGCGCGAGGACACCGTCCTGGCCTCCAGGGTAATGTGACAGTCGTCCAACATCCAGATACGAAAGGTGGTCGCGGCCCCAGCGGCGTCGCGCTCAATGACTTCGACGATGCCCAGTGGGTGTGTACTGGGGTAATCGGCCACCGAGACGGCCTCTCCCTCCACTGGGGCCCAGCTGGGCAGGAGCGCGCAGAAACTGTTGACGACGTCGGGGTCATCGCGCATGAGCTCCATGGGGATGCCTCCTCGCATCGCGGACCGCCGGACGCGCCATTGCGCCCGGCGGATGCGTCAATTGTAGCACAAACATGGCACGATCCTGGCCAGGGTCACCGGCCGGTTGAGGGCAACCGCGGGCGGTCGTGGGTGCCTCCGGCGGGCGCCGCCGGGGCGGCTGGACGCCTGAGGGGTCGGGCGGCGCGGGTGGGGCCGCGACAGGCTATGAGGAGGTGGAGATGCAGGCGGTGCCCGCCGTGCGGCTGGTGGTCGTGCTGATGCTGGTGGCGCTGGCCACGATCGTGGTGACGCGCCGCCTCCGCGTGCCCTACAGTCTGGGGTTGGTGGTCGTGGGGCTGGCGATCGCGGCCTTTCGCTTGCTGCCGGATGTGCGCCTCACGCCTGACGTGGTGCTCGACGTGTTTCTGCCGGCGCTGCTCTTCGAAGGCGCATGGACGCTGGATATCCACCTCTTGCGGCGCGTGTGGCTGCCGGTGACGCTGCTGGTGGGGCCGGGGCTGCTGCTGACGGTGGGCATCTGCGCCGTCGTCCTGCGACTGGGTGCGGGGCTCGACTGGGGCGCGGCGCTACTTCTGGGGGCGATCCTGGCGCCAACCGATCCGGTGGCGGTGCTGGCGCTCTTTCGCGAGCTTGGGGTGGGCGACCGTCTGCGGACCACCATCGAGGGGGAGAGCCTCTTCAACGACGGCGTGGCGAGTGTCGTCTACCTGGTCGTGCTGGGTCTGGTGGTGGGCGCGGAACAGGGGCAGGCGGTCACCGCCGCGGCGATCACCGGGGCGGTTGCGCTGGGAGTGGTCCGTTTGGTGCTGGCTGGCACGGCGCTGGGCAGTGGGGCTGGGCTGCTGGTGGCATGGGGTCTGCGGCGCGTGGACGAGCCGCTGCTCGAGACGACGATGACGCTGGTCGCGGCGTACGGGGTGTATCTGCTAGCGGACACGCTCGGTTTCTCGGGCATTCTGGCGGTCGTGTGCCTGGGGCTGGTGCTGGGCAACTACGGCAAGCGCGTGGGGATGTCCGAGCGAACCCAGGAGGCGGCGGACGGTTTCTGGAGCCAGGTGGCCTTCCTGGCCAACGCCCTGCTCTTCCTGCTGGTTGGCGCCCAGATCGATCTGGGGATGTACCTCTACGAGCCGGGCGCGGGGACACTGCTTGCGGCGGCGGGCTGGGCGATCGCGGCGGTGCTGGGCGGCCGCGCCTTCGCGGTCTACGCGCTGCGCCCGGTCGCGCGGCTCTTGCGGCTGCCGGCCCACGCCAGCTGGCCGCCGGTGCTGCTCTGGGCGGGGCTGCGCGGCGCGCTGTCGATGGCCCTGGCTCTGGCGCTGCCATACAGCCTGCCGACACGCTCGACGCTCGTGGCAGCGACCTACGCGGTGGT